>NZ_JBVAYN010000010.1:0-90472 GCF_055420065.1 Massilimicrobiota sp. mt181 | reverse complement strand
TAGCTGCTTTTTTCATATCAATCATCTTCCTTTCGCCTTATACAATAAATCATTTTGTATAAATATCCAATCGATTCCCTAAATCAGGAAATCGAAAATCAATTATTAAAAAATAAAAAAGTTGTACCGACATAGACTCATATTTTGATGTCTATTCGATACAACCTGAAATATTATTTATAGTGACTTACCTCTTTAATTAAATCTAATAAATTCTGATCTGTAGTAAGAACAAGATTCAATAGATTATATTGATCTTCAATTGTTAATCCTGATTCCAATAACAAATTGATAAATGATTTTAAATCATCTGTCACAGTCAATTCATAAGATATCTGAAAATCATATTGATGATTATCGATGGTATGAACTTCAAGAGTGATTTGCGCAGAATCAAAACGAACGCCCGTAGAAATTCCATAACACACCTTGATTGATTCTATGTCAGAATATTTTATAATTATCTCAGAATCTTTCTTTTTTAACTTTTCATATAAACTTAAGTGATCATAATAGATGATGACCTGTTTATGATTATCAATCAAGCAACCATGTTTTTTATTACCTACTAATGCGAAATCTGCCATATTCTCTCCTCCTCACTTTATGGCATATTCTATACTTTTAGTATAGCATAATATAGATAAAATGATGGCTTTTATAGGCTGATTTTTTAAAATATTTATATAAAGAAAAACCAAAGGTTGCCCCTTGATTAGTCTTTAAAAGGTTTTACATCTTTAACAGCTTCCTGTAATGATATTTCCTGATCATCATGATCAATATCGATAAGTTTGTATTTATCATTTCCCATAGATAATTCTTTCATATAAGTTAATTGACGTAATCCATGACGTGTTTCCATTCTTTCTACAAGATCATGATGATCTTCTTCTTTCATAGCATAAACAAGATCGACTGAAGCCTGATCAATTGCCAGAATATCTAATGAAGCCAAAATACCAACATTTGGTGTCACAACTGGTGCTGCAGCTGTTCCTTCACAATCACAAGACACAGACATATTACGCATCACATTGATAAAGACAATCTGATCTCCAAAATGATCAACAACAGCCTTTGCTGATTCTGTCATACGTTCCATAAATTCCTCTTTCGCAATATCCCACATATCATCAGAACCAGGCGTTGTATGTATCATAGCTTTACCAATACGCCCATCAGCACATCCAATACCAATATTCTTATTAGATCCACCAAATCCACCTTGTGTATGTCCTTTAAAATGTGTTAAAACAAGCATAGAATCATAATTCATGATGTTCTTTCCCATCGTCATATGGTCGAACCATTTTCCATTTTTCACTGGTAAATCAACAGTTCCATCAGCATCCATAATATCTACTGGACAGAATGTCCATCCATTGACTTTTAAGGTTTCAAGATGCTTGTCTGTTGTATAACGATCTCCTTCATAATACGTATTTGTTTCCACAATCGTCGCTTCTGGTAATTTTTCATCAACAAGTTTTTTGACCCATGGACGTGGAATAATATTAGGTCCATGTTGTTCACCAGTATGTAATTTAATGGCCACTTTTCCTTTGACATGTTCCTGAATACGTTCATAAATTTTCACAAGTCCTTCTGCTGAAAGATCTCTTGTGAAATAAACAATAGATTCTTTTCCACTTCTTTCTTTGTAAGGAACATAATGATCTCCATTTGTTCCGGGAATAGGTTTTTGATTTGACATTTTCTGTCCTCCTTTCAATATTTCATTAATAAAATTATATCACTCATAAAAAAGAGAAACAAGATACGAAAAAAGTTCTAAATAATTCTTATTAACTTATTAGGCAACTCTTTGTCAATTTAAACCCAAGTTCATTTTTATTAATATCTTTAAACCAGATTTTGTAAAATCAACTCAGATCTTCACCATTCGTTTCTATAACCTTTTTATACCAATAAAAAGATTTTTTCTTGATTCTTTTAAATGTACCATTTCCTAAATTATCTCTATCCACATATATAAACCCATATCTTTTTTCCATTTCACCTGTTCCATTAGAAATTAAATCTATACAACCCCATGTCGTATAACCAAGAATGTCAACCCCATCATCTTCAATTGCTTCTTTCATTGCTTGAATATGTTTTCTTAGATAATCAATACGATAATCATCTTGAATTGTTCCATCTTCTTCAATAATGTCTTTTGCACCTATTCCATTTTCTACAACAAATAGTGGTTTTTGATAACGATCATAAAGTTCATTGATTGTAATTCTAAATCCCAATGGATCAATTTGCCATCCCCATTCACTAGATTCTAAATAAGGATTGAATACCGAAGCAAATATATTACTTTCTGTTTGCTTTCCTTTTTCTGGAGAAGCACTGCTTACACGTGAAGAATAGTAAGAAAAACTAATAAAATCAACAGTATTTTTTCTTAATATTTCTTTGTCTCCCTCAACAAAAGGAACACTTGCATTTTTACTTTCTATCCATTTTAAAGCATATGCAGGATAATATCCTCTTGATTGGACATCAATGAACATGTAGCTTTCTCTATTATCACACAAAGCTTTCCAATAATCTTCTGGTCTACACGTTTCAGGATAATACGATCCAGCAGCCAACATACATCCTATTTGATTTTCTGGATTAATTTGATGGGCCATCTTCGTTACTAGAGCACTAGCAACTAATTCATGATGAGCAGCGGTTATCATTGCCTGATATTGATTTTCACCTTCTTCAAATCTTAATCCCGCAGCTACGAAAGGAAAATGTAATATCATATTAATTTCATTAAACGTCAACCAATATCTTACAAGTTCTTTATATCTCCTAAATAAAACTTGAACCAATTTCATATAACAATCTATCATTTTTCTACTGCGCCAACCACCAAACTTATTGATAAGATACATAGGACAATCAAAATGATTAATTGTCACCAATGGCTCTATACCATATTTTTTACATTCTTTAAAAATATTTTCATAAAATTTCAATCCTGCTTCATTAGGCTTTTCTTCATCTCCATTAGGAAATATTCTTGTCCAGGCAATGGATAAACGAAATGTCTTAAACCCCATTTCTGCCATTAAAGCAATATCTTCTTTATAGTGATAATAAAAATCTACTGCTTGATGACTAGGATAATACACATCTTTTTCAATACAATTACTTATTTTCTTTCCAGTTCCAACTAAATAACGCTCTTTACCATATGGCATCAAATCAACATTTGCCAATCCTCTTCCATCTTCAAATACTCCACCTTCAACTTGATTAGCAGCTGTTGCACCGCCCCATAAGAATCCTTCTTTAAATCCCATTTTTTCTTCCTCCAGTATCTTATATTAATTGTTGACTTAATTGATAAAAACATGGTTTAAAATCAAATACGTAATCGAGACTATTTTTGAAAAAATTAATAATTGCTCCATTTAATAATGTCATGATTATTGTTCCTACACCAATACCAATAAATCGTTGAAACAACAACCCTGATAACAATAATGCTAATAATAGAAATAATAAATCAAATAATGTTTTTACTTTTTTTATTGGTAGATGATATTTTTCAACAATTCCTTTAACAAAGAAATCATAAACCTGTGGACATAAATAAGTTTGATAAAATAATGCTATAGCAAACGCTGATAAAAGCATTCCAACCACATAGAATAATATTCTAGTTATAATACTTGTAACAACTATATTTTGAAATAATATCTTTTCCCACAAATCTAATATAAACCCATATAATATGCCAGTAACAAAAGACATTAAATAAATCATTTTAAATTTTTTTACTATCAAACAAAATATAACTAATAAAATAGCTTGAATGATATATTCTACCTGTCCAAAAACTGGTATTTTTTGACTTATTGTATATGCTAGAAGCACAATCACTGACATCCCATAATCAGCAACTTCCATCATATTGATAGATAATGATAATATAATAATAGCCAAAACATATACAAATTCACTTTTTACTTCAATTTTTTTCATGTTTTTACCTCCTACCGTTACAGAATAAAAAAAACATGAAAAGAAATCAAAAAAGTTTCCATAATGGAAACCTAGACACTTATTTGTAAATTCATAATTAATATATTTAAAATATATGTCATGATCAATTCATTGTATTGAATGTTATTTGATGGAATATACAATTGTTGTTTGCAAAACACAAGAGAATCATGACAAGTAATCAGCCATTTGTTAACATTCATTTCTTTTAATTTTTTTATTTTTCGTCTTTCATATCTAAATAATTGCCCATTTGTACTCAAAACAATAAGTATATCATTTTCATGGAATTCATAATTTTTAGAAAGTTTTTCGTCAAGTATTATAACAGAAATATCCAAATACTTTAATTCTCTTTGAATGTCATAACAATTACCTCTAACATCGCCATGCCCATACAAATACATATAATGACAAGATAACATATCTTGTGTGAGTTGCTCTAATTTCAAATAATCTATTTTTTTTATAGTATAATTTAAGCATTGTTCATAATTTTCTGTTACTGTATAAATATTTTGAGTTAGATTTTTTCTTTTGTTAAACAATGGAATTTTACGTATTAGAGAATCTTTATATGACTTACAATCAGTTTTAAATTCAGCAAAACTATCATACCCCAATTGTCTAACATATTTGGATATTTGCCCTTTTGATACATAACAACCTTCTGCAATTTGATTAATATTCATGTTACTTATTTCACTTATGTTATCTTTTACATAAATGCAGAAATCTTTTAATGAATGATTCTCACCATAGCTATTGATTATATCATTTAATTTATCAACAATCATAATTATCTCCTGTCTTTTTCATCATTATACATTGTAAAATACAGTGTTATAAAGATTAAAAATCTAATCTCCCAAAATTTTCATATAAACACAAATAATTATCTCATGAAGAAAATTAATTGACAATATAAATCAAAAGTGTAATTTTTCTTTAAGACGAAAAAAGTCCGAAATGATCGGACCTATTTTCTCACAACACTGATTCTTTGTTGAATATGATTTCCTTTTTCGATTTCATCTACCATCGCAATAGCATAATCAGCATATGAAATAATGCTTTCTCCTTTTTCATTCAATGTCAATTCTTCTCCACCTAAAATATATTGACCTGTTCTTTCTCCTTCTGCTTGGAAATCTCCAGCTGGACTGATATATGTCCATGTGACATCATTTCTTTGTCTTAATTCACCTAACGCTTTGGCCATAGCGGCTGCTAATGGTTTAAACATTTCTGGGAAATCGGCTCCATCTGATACACATAAGGTATGTTCCTTATTGACATATAAACTTCCTGCTCCACCAACAATACATAATCTGATATCTGTTCCTGATAAAATATCACATAAATGTTTTAATGATGTACTATGTCCTGGAAGTTCTTCAGGAGCCCATGCACCAAAGGCATCCACAACAACATCAAAACCTGCTAAATCTTCTTTTGTGAGATCATATAAATCTTTCTTAATGACATGAGGAGCTACACTCTGATTGTCTTCTC
Organism: Massilimicrobiota sp. mt181; assembly: GCF_055420065.1. Lineage (NCBI taxonomy): Bacteria > Bacillati > Bacillota > Erysipelotrichia > Erysipelotrichales > Erysipelotrichaceae > Massiliimicrobium > Massilimicrobiota sp. mt181. Next base: position 84,937 of record NZ_JBVAYN010000010.1, on the reverse strand, counting down.
TAACAACAGCTGTCACATTCATTCCTCTTTCTACAGCTTCCCTAACAATAAGCTGTCCTGCTTTTCCATTTGCACAAACAACCGCAATTTTCATATTCTTTTCCTCCTTTATTTTGTTGTAACTTTTCTTATTACAACTTCATTATATATTTCTTAAGTTGTAATGTAAATAGTTACAATAAAATAATTTTATTATTTTTCCTATCAAAAAAACATGAAATGTATTACATCCCATGTTCTTCCTTTTTATCTAAACTTTTTAAAGCATGATAAATACCATCATGATTATAATCCTGAGTGACTCTTCCGATTTTCTTTTGAATATCTACGGGGGCATTTCCCATCGCCCAGCCATATCCAACTTCCATCAACATATCTAAATCATTATACTGATCGCCAAATGCTACAACATTTTTTAATGGTATATGCCATAATTGACAAAGCTTTTGAACTGCTTTAGCTTTATTGATCCCTAAATCTACAATTTCAATCAAAATATCAGAAGAGCGAACAATTGTACATTGAGGAAAAGCATGTTGGAGATGTTTTTCGATGGTGAAAATCTCAGATGAATGACAAATGCAAAGAATTTTATGAACTGTTGATAATGTCTGTAAGTCTTCTAGAGTCGCTTCTAAAGATTGTGCTTTCACAATGCTTTCTTCTCTTAAAATACGCTCATCATGACGACTTTTAACAAACCATTGATCAAAAGAATAAACACACCAGGCAACATCAAATGCTTCTAGTTCTTTTAAAACTTGTAATGCTGTTGTCGTGGCCATACCTTTTTCAGCTAAAATATGTCGCTGCTGATCCATAATTAAAGCTCCATTATAGGCAATAATTGATGCTTTCAATTGATAATCTTTAAGTATAGGGAAAATACCTGATGGACTACGTGCTGAAACCACAACAAAAGGAATATTTCTTTCCATCAATTGATGAAGAGCTTTTTGTGTCAATGGTGTGACTTGATGATTTTGATTTAAAAGTGTTCCATCAACATCACTAAAAACAACCTGATACATAATATTTCTCCTTTATACAAAAAGGGATTGTTTAATAACAATCCACTATTTGATCTGATTAATGATTTTTTGAACGTTATCATATCCGTTTTTATAGCCAAGTCCTACAAGAACACAAGAGAGGATGCTGATAATCAAAAGTATAACTCCTAGAACTTGTATAAATGGATGAATGGATGAACCAAATAGAACAAGAACGAAAGAAATTGAGGAAAATATAATAAGATTTCTTAACCATTTTTTTAAATGATTTAACATTTTTGTTTGATATTGTACTTCTGCTATATATGCTTTTTTCAGTTTGGCATCCATGATATCGTCTCCTTTGATTAATATTGTAAACCTGGATTAAAGAATCCAACTAATACACCAACAAATGCAATCACAACAAGTAATAACATAACTTTGATTGGTGACATTTTTCTTTTAGCAAGTAAATACCAGCAAAGCATAACAAATGCTGCCGTTAAAAATCCTGGATAAACACTATCCAAAGTTTTTTGTAAATTCAAGTATGGTTCTGTGGCCCCTTCAGCTGTCAAAGTAAAACTTGTTGAAACTGATACCCAAGTTGCTGCTACAGCCCCAATAACAATACCACCTAACATTGTAATTGACTCTCTTAAAGCCTCTCCTTGAGGTCCAACTAAGAAATCAACGGCTTTCCCACCTAATTCATATCCTTTGAAATATAAGAATTTCATTCCAAAGTAAGCAAATAAGTTCCAAACAATGATATAGAAGATAGCTCCTAAAGGTGATCCCCCATCAGACATTCCTAATGCAACGCCTAATAAAATAGGAATGACTGTACCAACAACTAATGAATCTCCAATTCCGGCTAAAGGTCCCATTAACCCAGCACGTAAACCATTAATTGTTTCATCATCTACATCATCACCATTGGCACGCGCTTCTTCCAAACCAGCTGTCATACCAACAATGACTGAACCAATTTGTGGTTCTGTATTAAAGAAAGCTGTATAAGTTTGCATAGCTTTGGCTTTATCTTCCTGTTTGTCATACAATTCATTAACAACAGGAAGCATTGAACATAAATATCCAAAAGTTTGCATATGTTCCTGAGAGAAACATGTTAAGTTTCCATAATACCAATTATGAAATGACTTTGTCAGAGTCTTTTTTGTTAATTTCTTTTCCATCTTAAATATCCTCCTCGTCATCATCATCAGTTTCTGATGCAGCTGCTGGCTTATTGATTGCTAACATTTTAATACGATAGTTAATTAAAGCAAACATTCCGGCAATCACTGTTGCAGATACAAGGTTAATACCTAATGCTGCTGCTAGAGTAAATCCAAAGAAGAATGGAATAAAGTCAACTGCTTTTGTTGCAATCTGTTTCAATAAAATCGCAATTCCAACACATGGAAGTAATGATCCAACAGTAAATAATGTCATCATTGCAATACCATCCATTGGTAAATAATTTTTAATTAATTCTACCATTGGAGCTCCCATCTTACACATAATCAAAGTTGGGATAAATGAACAAAGAATATGTGAAATCCAAGGTAATCCCATATTGACAACATATAATTTATTGAAATCACCTTTTTCTACAGCACGCCATCCAATATGTTGCCATACAAGATTGATTGTTGCTGTTCCATAAAACAAAACAGTTCCTAAAGTTCCAACCATTGTTCCAAATGAAGTTGCCATAGCTTGTCCATCTGCACTTCCGGCATCTAAACCATAGCTCTTTAATGCAATCATAGCTAGTGGAATTCCAATGTAACTTACAGCACGAACGTCAGCTGAAACAGTTCCTCCAGGTGTAACTAAAGCAATATAAACGACTTGCATCGCTACCCCAACTAAAATACCTGAATAAATATCTCCTAAAATAATACCACATACCAATCCACCAATTAATGGTCTACCTAAAGTGTAGTTACCAATTGATGTTCCACCTAAACCTGGCATACTTGATAAACAGGCAAAGAGTCCAAGTAAGGCAGCTTGAATCCAACTAATTTCCATAATAATGAAACCTCCCCTTTATTTTTTAATATCCAAATTTTCCTTTAAAATCATCCCATGTTCCAATAGAAACATCTGGTAATAAGGCAAATTTGATTTTATAACCAGCTTTAGCAATTTTCTCGAAAGCATCTGCTTCTTCTTGTGTAATAGACTGGTTATTTCCTAATTTGACTGCCCCTTCTCGATCATTACATGGTCCAACAATGACTGTATCAATACCACATTTGAACCCTTGATCCACTAAAATTTTACACATATCAACTGGGTTTTTAGTAATCAAGAAATATCTTGTATCACTATCTAAAACCTTTTGTGCCTTTTTTTGAAAGTCATCCAATGTCCAGACAAATGTTTTCTTTCCACTGGCAGCTTTATAAGCAGCTTTTAACACATCATTTTTAGCTGCTTTATCATTCACAGCAATCAATCCATCACATGGATATTCACGAGCCCAACGTGTACATGTTTGCCCATGAATCATACGATCATCAATACGAATAAATGAAACTGACATATTATTCTCCTCCTTTAAATATCATCTTCATCATCATTAACAACTTTAAATTCTTTTAAAGCACTTTGTGCTTCATTTAAAACTTGTACAACAAGGTCATCACGTGCCATTGTATCTTTCATCAATACTGTTGTTAAAGCAAGTGGTAAATTCATTCCACCTATTGTTGTACAATGTTCACTTAATCCTTTTTCAGCGATTACATTCATAGCTGTTGTCAGTGGAGATCCACCAATCAAATCACCTAATAAAATGATTTCATCATCTTGATGAATACCCTCAATAACATGTGAAAATTCTTCAGCGAATTCATCAGCACTTTTTCCATTTTTTAAACCAGCTGATAAAACATCATCACGTTCTCCTGCTAACATGGAAAGTGCATCTTTTAATCCATCAGCAAATTGTCCATGACTTACCAAGACTAAGTATTTCATTTCTTTTTTCCCCTCCTCTTTTTGACACCATTATTGTATCAATTAAGCCCTTTCATTCCATCTGTCTATTGTCACATTTTTATCATGACAGATGATAGAAACAAATATGACATTTGTCATGCTTTTTTAATAAATTGCTTTTCTTAACAATTAACTCTTGTACTCAATAAAAACATATAGCAAAATTATCCATAAGAAGAATGAATTGTTATTATAGAATGGGATATTTTATCAATATAAATCTCATCATGAAATATTCAAAGTAATTAACAAGAAAGATGAGAAAACACTTATATTTATACAACAAGATGGAGCTATGTTATTGCTGTCATAAATGACTTTCCACATAGATAAGTTTTCAGTATAGTTTTATTATTATTAACTCAGTTGAAAAGAAAGGAACAGATCATATGACGAAAATTATTTTATATCATGGAAGTCCTCATAAAATGATTAAACCTACTTATGGCTATAGAGAAGATAAGCATGATTATGGTAGAGGATTTTTTACCTAACTGATAATTTAGAATTAGCTAAAGAATGGGCTGTATGTAGGCCAAATGACAATAATGGCTGGGTTCATACATTTGAACTTGATACTACTGGATTAGATATTATCAATTTTCAAAATATAAATGTATTATCATGGTTGGCTGAACTAATGAAACATAGAGATGCCGATAAATCTAGAAGATATTCATTGCTATCAAAAAAATTTATTAAAAAATATGGTATTGAAACAAATCATTGTGATGTTATCGTTGGTTATAGGGCTAACGCTTCATATTTTTATATTGCTAAAGCTTTTGTAAGAGATGAAATAGATATTGATCTATTGGAAAATCTTCTATCATTAGGGGGATTAGGTATCCAGTATTGTATCAAATCACAAAAAGCCTACTTGCAACTTGTAGAAAATGAAAATAAACTTATAAGCGTTGAATATAATCAATATAATGAAAAATATAATCAAAGAGATGTTAATGCAAGAATGAAAATGAAAGAACTTATCAATTCTGATAAAAATAAACTTAACAATGTTTTTAGTGACTTAATAAGAGGTGATGAATAATGCATGCATATTCGGAAGCTTATGTAGATGATGTTGTTGAAAATCAAGGAAGATTATTTGACTACTTCGCTCAAACATATCCAAATAAAAGTACAGAAGATTTTATAGTCACTTATATGAAAAGTAAAACAAGAAAAAGTATTGACGATTCAAAAGCATATGTTATGACTATGGATTTTGAAGAATTGTGGAATTATTTTTATACTACAGAAGATGTTGACATAAAAGATGGTGAAACTATCCCAGGATTTATTCCTGATTGGATTGGCGAGTTTTATGCCTATTATCAATGGTTTTATAATATCCCTAGTTCTTTAATCGTAGAAAAGATTCCCGTAAATTATCTCATTCACGCATATCCTGGTCTTCATGATTTAGATTTAGAATTAGCAGTCAAGAAAGTGGGTGAATACTAATATGGATTTTGTTTTCTTTCATAACCCAGATGAAGAAAATGGATATTTAAGCAATTGGTACATATCACAGTTTACTATACATGATATGTCCTTTTCTTCTATGGAACAATACATGATGTATATGAAAGCTAAATATTTTCATGATCATGAAATAGCTGAAAAAATACTATCTACTGATAATCCTGCCACTATCAAAGCGTTAGGAAGAGAAGTTTCCAATTATAATGAATCTTATTGGAATGGTATCAGGCAAATTATTATTTATGAAGGTTTATTAGCTAAATTTTCACAAAATGAACAATTAAAAATAGAATTATTAAACACACAAGAAACTATATTGGCTGAATGCGCTGTTGGCGATAAAATCTGGGGTATTGGTTTGTCAATGAATGATAAAAAAAGATATGATATGTCTTATTGGAAGGGTAAAAATTTACTAGGATATAGTCTTATGATGGTGAGAAACAAAATAAGAGAAAGCCTCTAATTACAGATACAAAAGAATATAATAATGAAATATAAAAAGAGATTTCTTAAATGATAGCGTAAAATCATTGTTGAAATCTCTTATTTTTTCATGACTCATTATAAATCATAAACAAGTTAGAAAAATATACAATTTTTGATGCTTTATTCTCTTAAATATTCATTAACTTCATTTTGTAAAGACATTAATGATAAATCTAAATCTTCATTATTTTGTATCATCTGTTGTATCTGTGTATCCATCATTGTTAGAGTGGCATTATATTTTCGAAATTGATTTTGATTCATAGCATTTTCCATAACATCATTCAACAAGCTTAAATCAACTTGCGTATCTCCTAAGGATTCTTCGTTGAGTAGACTTAATGCTTCAGTTGATTGAATAACAGTTTTTAAAGATGATATTCCCTGTGAATAGCGAAAAAGACTTTCTTGCGTTTCTTGATCATATGTTAGTAGTTTTAAAAAATCCCAGGCCCGCTGTCCATAAGATGTACGAGCAGAAATACCCATCAATAATGAAGACACTTCACTACGACTTTCTGTCATCCCAGGCATAGGAACACAATCCCATTCAAACTGAGAATATTTTTGAACACGATAAGGATAAGGCTTATAAGTACGATATTGTGCAAAAGGCATCGGAGAAAATGCCACCTTCCCTGTATCAAAATCCTGAGAAGTCACTGTATAGCCTTTATTCAATTGATTCAATCTCTGAATGAAAGCAATCGCATTTTTTACAGGTTCCTGGTTTAAATAACATGTCTGACCTGTTTCATCAAACAAACTAACTTCATGACTATAAACAGAGTCTAACCAATCATAATTATAACAACCATATTGGTCAATCTGTCCATCATTATTCGTATCTTTTGTTACTTGTTGACAGATATTATAAAAATCATCTAAAGTCCAGTCATTACTTGGAAGATCTATATTTTCTTTTTGCAGTAATGTTTGATTCACAAACATTAATGTTGGATTACTTTCATAAGGCAAAGCATACTGATGATGCTGATATTGCCCTGCAAGCAAGGCGTTTTCATAGTAATCATCACTATGAAACTGACTATCTTTTTGCATAAAATCATCTAAGTTCTTTAATGCACCTAGCGCACTTAAAGTATTAAAATCTTCACTTAAGACCATAAAGATGTCTGGTTCTTCTCCTTTTAAATATTGAGCAGATAACCATTCTGAATAATCATCTTTTAAAATACCACTTTCATATTCAATATGAATATCAGGATTTTCCTCTTCATATCTTTCAATAGCCTGATCAATAATTTTATAACAATCACCATTAGGTACATCCCAGTTACTTCCAGCAAAAATACCAACTTTTAAAGTTATGCGTTGAGGGCGCCAAACAACACATAAAAGACATCCCAATACAACCAGTATACAGACTATCTTTTTTCTACTCATCGCTAAAATCCTTTGTCGTAATACCTGTTTGTACCGCCCATATTGCCAGTTGTGTACGATCTCTTAAATTTAATTTAGATAAAATCGAACTTAAATAATTTCTTACTGTTCCTTCTGATAGAAAAAGCTTTTGTGCTATTTCTTTATTGGATAATCCAAATGCAACTTGTTGAATCACTCGCCATTCAGGATGACTAATATCTTGAATAGCCTCTTCATCAACCTGAATTGCATAATTATTTTGTGTCATTTTAGAAAACATGCTGAAAACTTTCGTGGCAATATCGGGATTAATCATAGCTCCACCACTATTCACAGTGACAATAGCCTGATAAAGCTCATCCATTCCTACACCTTTCAATAAATAACCACTCGCTCCATATTTAAGCGCACTAAATACGAAATCGTCATCATCAAATGTTGTCAAAATAATAATTTTTGTTTGAGGATATTTTTCCTTCACAATTTTTGTACAGTGAACACCATCCATTCCTGGCATACGAATATCCATCAAAATGACATCAGCTGTTTCTTGTTCAAGAATATGAATCACTTCAAACCCATCCGATGCAACATCTACAACCTGGATATCTTCATGTGTCCCTAATACAATTTTTAAAGATTCTCTAATCAATTCCTGATCATCTGCAATAATCACTTTAATCATTATCTGTCCTCTCCTCTTACTTATACTGGTATTTTAGCGATTGTCAAAAAGCCATGATGACCATCAAACTCTACCTGACCATTAATAACCGCAAGACGTTCTCTCATTTGTGTTAAGCCAAATCCATAATGGACATGATCACAACCAATTCCATTATCTTGTATTTTGAGATATAAGAAATGATTTTCCTGATAAAGATGAATATGAACTTCTGTCGCATGTCCATGACGCAAAGCATTCGTAATAGATTCCTGTATAATTCTAAATAAAATATCTTCTTTTGTTTTTTCCAGATCTATATTTTCTAGTTCATACTCTAATGCAATCGTCAGATCACTTACACTGGAAAATTCTCCTATCATACGTTCTATAGCTTCTTTTAAACTATGTTCTTCTAAAGCTCCTGGTCTCAACTTATTTAAAGAATTACGAACATCTTTAATGCCCTGCCTGACAACTTTTGAAATAACTTGTAGCTGCGCTTTCGTTGCTTTAGGATTTTGATCAATCATCGCAATACAAGCATCCACTCCTGCTGCTATTCCCGTCAAGGCATGACCTAAAGTATCATGAATTTCTCTAGCCAGACGTTTTCTTTCATTGTTTTCTCCAATTTTTTCGGTAATGGCTGCATAATTTTCTAATTCTTTATTCACCTGATGCACCATATCCAATTCTTGAGAAATATACTGATTCTTTTGTATTTCATCTACCAGATAAACAATCATAAAAGCAATAAACAATATCATATTGAGCGTTTCTAAACATGACTTACTCATCATAAAGATACCATTAATTTGTGATCCATAGATTTGAAAATATTCATTTATACTTGTCAATGGAAAAATAGCCGAAAAAACATCATAACTAGATATTAAATAAGCCACAACCAAAACCCAAATAAACCACTTAGAATATCTTCCATCTCTTAAATGAAATATACAATCACAAAAAACAAGCAACAAGATACCATTATATTCCATATACAGAAAATATATTAAAGTAAAACTAACAATCATTTCAATAAAGCTATAAACAAAATTAAGTCCTTTATGTGCAGTCACTTTCTCACTACGACTATACATGATAAAGATAAAGATACCATACAATATCAATGAACCAAAAAATGCAGCAATAGGCTGATGTGGTAAGTGAGTAATACGATCTAAAAAATCTCTAGATAAACGTGAGGAAACAATATATTGTGTTGTCAAAAGGATAACTGTACCATAAAAAACAATAATCAGCATATTCAAAATCGTCATTGCATTTCTTAAAAATGATAATAAACGCTGATAAGAATATTGCATTATTGCCACCCCGTTTCATCATACATTTGAATATTATTTTCATTAATCAGTTGAACAGGTATGACAACTTCATTTTCAATATCTTTTCCTGCTAAGTATTCATACATTTTTTCTGCTGCCAGATGCCCAATAGAAATAGGTGATTGAGCGACTGTTCCAGCTATCATTGCATGACTACCTATAAGTGTTTTCATATCAGGTGTTCCATCAACTCCATAAACAACTGTATTTTCCTGATGATGTGCTTCCAATGCAGCCAAAGCTCCTAAAGCACTTGGATCATTCAATGCCATGACAACATCAATATTTGATTGACGCTGTAATATATCTTCCATTAAAGGCATCGCCAGTTCTACCTGGCCTTCACACTCACCTTCATCTACAACTTGATATTGTGATAATCCATCTATTGTATCTAAAAAACCATCTATGCGATCTTTCGCAGATTTGACATTTGTATGTTTCAACAAAACAATGCGCGCAGAATCAAATCTTTTCATCATATCATTGGCACATTGTACCCCTGCATCATAATTATCTGAAACAATTGTACAATTCACAAGTTCTTCATTTTTAACAGGTGCATCCACAACAATAACAGGTATTCCAGCTTGATGAGCCGCTTCTAATGCTGGTGTAATTTTCTCAGAATCAATGGGATTAATAAAAATACCATCTACATGATAATCAATAAATGAGTATATCTGTTCTATTTGTTTATCCACATCTAAAGCAGGATCTCTGACAAGAAGCTGATCGCCATTGTCTTCTATTGCTTTCAATAACTCATTGTTGATAACTTCATAAAAAGGATTATTCATTGTCATGTATGTCACACCAAATATGCGATTTTGTGTATTAGGATATTGATAATGATAATAAATAATTCCTATCATCAACGCACCAATGATGCCTAAAATCACTATTAATGATTTTAAATTGTTTTTAACCATGATTTCACCACTTTTCCCATAATTCTATCTTATCTATTTTTTCAAATATTCTCAATAATAAATATTTTCAAGTCTATGATTTTTTACAAAAAAAGCTCCAAGAAAATCTTGGAACCTCTTTTTAATATTGTATTCTCTTTTTGATTAATCTAAATCTTCACCATTAGAAGCAATGACTTTCTTATACCATTCATAAGAATCTTTTTTGCTTCTTTCTAATGTTCCATGTCCTTCATTATCTCTATCTACATAAATAAATCCATAGCGTTTTTTCATTTCTCCTGTTGTAAATGAAATACAGTCAATACATCCCCATGGTGTATATCCCATTAAGTCTACTCCATCTTCTTCTACTGCTTTCTTCATTTCTTCAATATGTGCTCTTAGATAATCAATACGGTATGGATCATGGCATGAACCATCTGCTTCTTTAACATCTATTGCGCCAAATCCATTTTCTACAATGAATAATGGTTTTTCATATCTTTCATAGAAAATATTCAAGGCATATCTTAATCCTTCTGGATCAATAGCCCATCCCCAGTCAGAAACTTTGACATATGGATTTTCTACACTGTATTCACTAGAACCATCTGTTGCCTTAGAAACATCTTTATGCGCTGTTGAATCTACAGTGTTTGTCATATAATAACTGAATCCAATATAATCCACTGTTCCCTCTGCTAAGATTTTTTTATCCTCTTCTGTAATATCAATATCAAATCCTTTTCTTTCAAACATCTTTAAAGCATAAGCTGGATAATGTCCTCGACATTGGACATCACAGAATAACCAGCGATCATGCATCATTTGTACTGATAACACCATATCCGCAGGACGACAAGAGTATGGATAAATAGGAACCATGGCTATCATGTTTCCAATCTTGAAATCAGGATTGATTTCCTTACCTGCTTTGATAGCTAGAGCACTGGCAACTAGGGTATGATGAGCGCATTTATACATGGCTTCCTCTGGATTATCATAATCTCCAAAATGAGCTCCACTGTTTGTCCATCCGAAGATATCATTCTTATAATTCATCTGATTGTTGATTTCATTGAAAGTCATCCAATATTTGACTTTATCTTTATATCTTTCAAAGCAGACCTTTGCGAATTTCACAAAGAAATCAATTGTCTTTCTGTTCATGAATCCACCATATTCTTTGGCTAAATGATATGGCATTTCAAAATGAGATAAAGTAATGACTGGTTCAATACCATATTTTAATAATTCATCAAAAACATCATCATAGAACTGTAATCCTTCTTCATTAGGTTCTTCTTCATCACCCAATGGAAAGATACGTGTCCAGGCAATAGATGTTCTAAAACATTTAAAGCCCATATCAGCAAACAGGGCAATATCTTCTTTATAATGATGATAGAAATCAATCCCAACATGATTAGGATAGTATTTTCCTTCAATCACACCATCCGTAATTTCTCTAGGTACGCCATGTGCTCCTGCTGTCATGACATCTGCCACACTTAAACCTTTTGATGTTTCTAAAACACCACCTTCAAATTGATGGGCAGCTAAAGCTCCACCCCATAAAAAATCCTTACTTAATACCATCTTCTTTCTCCTTTCCTCATATAAAATATAAGCTTATAATTTTATTATAAGTATATTTCTATTGATATCAATGTCTTTTCATCTTATTGGTTTTTTAAGCCCAACAAAACCATCTTTAATGGAAATATTTGATAAGATGAACACATAATTTTAACAAAATAACAGAAGAAAATCATATAAACATATATTAAATTATGATTATTACGCATCGTTAAAAACATCTATACAAAAATACTTTCTAAAGTATGATTAACATTTCCTGTCGCAAAATCCATAGCTTCTACTTCCATAACCTTTTTGCCAAACTTTCTTTTTAAACTTGGATACATATAAGCCACTTGAGGTGCTAATAAAATGATATCATAATCATTTGCTACCTCTTCTACATTCATTATTGGATAAGCATCCACAATGATATTTTGTTGAGTCTGTTGCATTAAAGAAGCATAATAATGACTTGTTAAACCTGATGTACAACAGATTAATATTTTTAAAGAAGAAAGTTTTAAAGAGGAATTTACTTTATTGTGATGATTCTCATCTTTTAGAAATTGGAAGAAAGAGAGAATGTTTTTTCTGGTTGATAAAATATCCATCATTTCAAAATGTAAATAAAACACATTCTTTTCAGTCCATTTATCCTCAATAGATAATTCCATCATGTTAAACTCTTTATAAAATATGATATGAGCATGATACTTATCATTACAAAAACACACAATATTCTTGTCATGACAGATATGTGCATTTTTCATTGTGCTCACCCAGCGATAAAAATAACGAAATAAATAATCACGACTCATGATTCCATCTCCTTTTCTATGAATCAAAAACTTCTGATACTTCTTTGAGTAAAGATATAATCTCTAAGTGCTGTGGACAGACACTTTCACATTGTCCACATGCAATGCAAGCTTTAGCGGGTTGATAATCTCCTGTGCTATGATCTTTATAGTATGTATCATAACGTCTATTTTCGCCATACATTTTGGCACTGTTATAAGCTGTAAATAAATCCGGTATTTGAATATGCATTGGACAGCCTGGTGTACAGTAACGACATTTTGTACATGGAATAGTTGGATATGATAAGACTTGATCTGTAACTTGCTTGATCAATTTGGCTTCTTCATTATTGATTTTTTCAAAATGAGTCATCGTATCCAGATTATCATTCATCTGTTGTGCATTCGACATACCTGATAAAATTGTCATAACACCATCTAAGGATGCAACATAACGCAAAGCCCATGATGCTATAGATTTTTGAGGAGCGTAATCTTTATATATTCTTTCAATATCATCAGAAAAGCTTGCCAGTGTTCCACCTTTTACAGGTTCCATCACAACAATGGGTTTATGATGTTTTCTAGCTACTTCATAATTTCTTCTTGATTGAATCACTCCATTTTCCCAATCTAAATAGTTAAGTTGTAACTGTACAAAATCTATTTCAGGATGCTCTGTTAAAACTTTGTCTAAAAAATCAGCATCATCATGAAATGAGAATCCCATATATTTGATTTTTCCCTGCTTTTTCATTTCTTGAATAAAATCAAAACATTGATATTTTTCATATGTTGGATAATGACTCTTTTCAACACTATGCAATAGATAGAAATCAAAATAATCAACACCCGTTCTATTTAATGATTCCTGAAAAATCCTTTCAACATCTTCCTGACAAGTTAATTTCCATGCAGGAAGCTTATCTGCTAATGTATAAACATCTCTAGGATACTTTTCAACTAAAGTTTGACGAATAGCTTCTTCACTTCCTTCATACACATAAGCCGTATCAAAATAGTTAAATCCTCTTTCCATATAAGAATCAACCATTCTCTGGACTTCATCTAACTTGATTTGACCTTGCTTGTCTTTTGGTAATCTCATTAACCCAAAACCTAATTTTGACTTTGATAACATACGATTCCTCCTTATCATTTTTATAAGCACTTTTATCATATTGATTTTAGATTCATTAAACAATGGTATTTCATTGAAATAAAACTCCATTTACAAATAAGTTGTTTTTAATACGCAATTCTGTAAATTCATTTTGAATCTTTGGGTGATTCTAGAGTCCTTAAAAAAATTATGCTATGATAAAAATGAGGTGATATCCATGTTAATTAGAGAACGATTAGAAAGATGTGACTTTTCTCATAGCGAAAGAGTCATTATTGATTTTATTTTAAAAGAAAAAATGAAAATTAAGGATATGACAACCAAGGATATAGCAAACGCTACATATACTTCACCTTCTACTTTAATCAGAATTGCACATAAGATGAAATTCAAAGGATGGAATGAATTAAAAGAAGCTTATTTAAAAGAGGAAGAATATCTGGAAACACATTTTTTAGATGTAGATGCAAACTTTCCATTTACCAATGATGATACAATTATGTCTATTGCTTCCAAACTTGCGACTTTAAAGAAAGAAGCCATTGATGATACATTATCACTTGTGACTCATGATGATTTACAAAAAGCTGTTCAAATCATTCGTAAAGCGTCTTCTATTTATGTTTTTGCAGTCAGTAACAATGGTCTGATTTCACAGGAGTTTGCACATAATATGTCTAGAATCCAAAAGAAAGTCACTATCTGTCATCTGCAAGGAGAACTGGTTTATAGTGCTATGAATGCTGAACCTCAATCTTGTGCTATTATTGTTTCTTATTCAGGTGAAACACCCATTCTTTCAAGAGTCATTCAAGCTTTAAAAGCCAATGGCATTCCCATCATCGCTTTAACAAACATCGGTGAAAACACTGTTTCTAAACATGCAGATGTGGTTTTAAGAATTTGTACAAGAGAAAAGCTTTATTCAAAGATTGCGACTTTTTCTACTGATATTTCTTTTGAATATATATTAGATTTACTTTATTCCTGCATCTTTGCATTAAACTATGATCAAAACGTAGAAAGAAAAACAAAGATTTCTTCAATGATTGAAAAAGGACGTTTTTCAACCATTGATATTATGAAAGAAGATGAATTTTAAAAAAAGATATAGCCATTGCGCTATATCTTTTCTATCCCTTATATTCCCATCCATGTTCTCCATGATAAATCATCTGTTTTGTCATACCACCATCAATACAGATGTTTTCACCTGTGATAAAACTGGCTTTATCGCTACATAAAAATAAAACCATATGAGCAATATCTTCAACTTTGCCAATACGTTTAACAGGATGTTGTAAAACATCTGCTCCCTGATAAACTGTCTGGTCTGATTCTGTTTGAATCCATCCAGGTGAAATAGAATTCACACGCACTTTTCCAGCTAAGGACATGGCTAAACTATGCGTTAAGGCATGAATACCACCTTTAGCCGCACTATAGCTTTCACTTTGAGGCTGACTCATCCCATCTCTTGATGAAGAAATATTGATAATACAACCTCCTTTATGAAAATCATCTTGAAACAATTTCGTCAAATAAAACGGACCAGTGACACCAACAGATAAAGCATATTGAAATTCATCATAACTACATTCTTCAATTCCTTTAAACAGTGGTTTTGCATTATGAATCAAATAATCTATATGTCCATAATCATCAATCACTTTTTGATGAAACTGTTCTAAAATATCTTGACTGCCAACATCACCCTGAAAATAATCATTCTTTTCAGTATCAATAATGCAAACATGTGCTCCTTCTTTTTGAAACATTTCAGCAATGCATTTCCCAATACCTTTAGCGCCACCTGTCACAACCACAACCTTATCTTGAAATTCCATAAAAAACCTCCTAATCAAATAAATGTTGATGATTTCCACTTGGTATTCTATAAAAGATACAAATCACCATACCCACTATAGATAATAAACATAGAATTAAATAAAATATATCATATGAATAAAAATCAATCAAATATCCAGCAACAAACTGAAATACAATAGAGCCAAAATTACGACATGTCTGAACAAGGGCTAAGGCACTCATCTGATGTTTCATATCCACAATCGTTGCGACAATTTTTAAATTCAACATGATAAATAACATTGTGGAAACTGCTTTTGTACATATTGATACAATGATTACAATCATTGCCTGTTTTATAAAGGAATAAGTAAAAAACTGTATTGTTAATAATAAAAATATACCGATAAGTAATTGTTTATTGGTTAATCTGTTCATATAATACTGTGAAAAATAAATAATCGGTAGTTCAGAAAGAGTCAAAATAAAAATCACTGTTGATATTGTATTCATTGATAATCCCAAATTTTGAAACATAGCTGGTAAATAGGTTGTATTGGTATTTGTTATAGCATAGAACAGACATACAATGATTAAATAAATGATAAAGTTTTTTTGAAATAAACCTGTTGTTTTTTCTTTCTTTAGGGTTTTGATCTGTTTTACATTTTGTGTGCCATAAATACCTATGACACATAAAATCAATCCTATCGTAAAGAATGCATACATAGCTTCTGGTGAAACATCATCATAAATAACACCTGATATCTTAGATGCAACCGCATAACCAATCGTTCCCCAAATTCTAATCTTTCCATAGGAAAAACGTGATAATGTTGCCATATTCTCAATAACAGGATTAGCCGCATTAAATAATCCTAAAGCTAAACTATAAATCAAAGCAATCATATAAATATTTTGAGCATAAATAAATATGATTCCTAAAACTGCTGCTAATAATAAAATCAACATATTTAATCTTTTTTGAGAATAATGATCATTGAAATAACCGACAATAGGTTGAATAATCATGGATAAAATAAATGAACATGAGACAACCATAGAAACTTGTGAAGCATGATAACCTTTATCCATCAAATAAACAGATATATATCCAGAAAAAACAGCTAATGAAAAGAAATAAAAGAAATACATGAGTAAATAACTGAAATAACTATTTTTATAATGTATACGCATAGACATTCTTCCTTAAAAATCAAAATGGTCTGGATCAGGTCCGGTTCTTTTATTTTGATTCAGTGCATTCATGATCTCCATTTCTTCTTTCGTTAATTCAAAATCAAACAAATCAATATTTTCTTCAATACGTTCTTTATGAACTGATTTAGGTAATACAACAATATGTCTTTGTAGCAACCATCTTAAAATAATCTGTGCTGTTGATTTATGATATTTATCAGCAATCATTTGAATAGCAGGCATATGTAAACAGGCTCCACTTCCTAGTGGTGACCAGGCTTCCAAAACAATTTTATTGTCCTGACAAAACTGTATAGTTTCTTCATCCTGCATTTGTGGATTGATTTCTATTTGGTTCACTGCTGGAATCTTATGAACCTGAGATAATAAATTTTGTAAATGTGATTTTCTAAAATTAGATACACCTATACTTTTGACAAGTCCTTCTTCTTTCAGTTTTTCCATTTCTAAATAAGCTTCAACATAACCTTCTACAGGCCAATGAATTAAATATAAATCTACATAATCCATCTGTAATTTCTGTAAACTTGTTAATAAAGCCTTGCGTGTATTTCCAGCTCTGATATCATCATTCCATAATTTCGTCGTGATAAAGATATCTTCTCTTGGTATTCCACTTTCTTTGACAGCCTCTCCAAGAGCTTCTTCATTACCATAACAGGCTGCAGTATCAATATGACGATAACCCGCTTTTAAAGCATCTAAAACAGCCTGTTTTGTATCTTTTCCACTTTGCCATACACCTAAAGCAATAATAGGCATCTTTTGACAACAACATAATTTGACTTTTGTATTCTGATTCATTTTCATCTCTCCTTATTCTTCTCTTATTTCCAATTTCTAACTAAATAATCTTTTTTCATTTCCTCGATCAATCTTAAAGGAAATAACTAATAATAAACTGATCACCATGCAAATCAGACAAATCATATAAAGATAAGAATATGAGCTCATGTCCAGTATGTATCCAGCTGCATTTTGAAATATAATCGAAACTAGATTTTTTAATGTCGCAACAATGGCTAAAGCAGTTATTTGATGTTTTTCATCAATTAATGTGTTCACAACTTTAAGATTAATCATTATAAATAACATTCCAGCAGGATGCTTGACTAAAAAAGTGACAATCACAGTCATCCACATAGGCATGTCTAATCCATATACACCACATTGAACACAGACCATTGTCGTCGCAATCATCAATAATGTCTTATTAGATAAACGATCCATAAAATGAGCGGATAATAAAACAATAGGTGCTTCACAAAATACAGCAATAGACAAGACTGTTGAAGCTGTTCCAACATCTAATCCTTTGTCTGTTAACATAGATGGAATAAATGTATTAGACATATAAGTCACACCATAAAACAGACCGCAAATCAATAAATAATATAAGAATTTTTTATTTTTTAATATATCTCTTGTTTTGACTTTCTCTACATTTTGAGATTGTTTTTGCATTTGAGGTTGTGTTCCTAACAAACCAAGAATACATAAAAACATAGTCAAAACAAAAACAATAAAAATAGCCTGTGGAGAAATACGCTCATAAAGAAGGCCTGCTAATTGTGATCCTAAAGCATAACCTATTGTTCCCCAAATTCTAATTTTTCCATATTGATAAGGCGAAGCTGTCGCAATTTTTTCCATGATAGGATTCACACCATTAATCATCATCAATACGACACTATAACTCATCATAATCATGATCAGACTTCGTGATATCATAAAAATAAGGCCACCCACAATTGCAATGATAAATAAAATGGTATTGACTTTTTTAAGATTGTATTGGTCATTCCATTTTCCAATAATCGGTTGTGTTATTAATGATGTTAAAAATGAAGCTGAGACAACCAATGAAACTTCACTGGCTTTAAATCCCATCCCCATCAAATAAACAGAAATCAAGGCACTGAATAATGCCCATGATAAATAATAAAAATTATACATGAGAAAGTAACTTAAATAACTATTCTGATAACGTTGCCAGAGACTTTCCATTTTATAATTTCTGATACTTTCCATATTTTCTCTCCTTTCTGCTTCTAATTTAGCAAAAAGGATTTCGTGATAAAATACTTGAAGGAAAATTTCAAAACCTGTTTGAAAAAATAAAATAGATTGATTGATATTTTGTAAATAAAATTTACAAATACTTTTCCTGAGATATAGAAAATATTTTTCCACAAAATAGAAAATATCTTGTTTTATGGAAAAATATTTGTCATATCTATGATTTTCACTTTTTATTTCATATTTTTTTGATAAACTAGACATAAAGACAGGAGGGATTTTATGCTTTGTGATTATCATGTACATACTCACTATAGTGATGACAGTGAATATCTTATGGAAGATGTTGTGAAAGATGCTATCAAGAAAAATTTATCAGAAATTTGTTTTACTGATCATGTAGATTATGGAATCAAATATGACTGGGATGATCCAAGAGCTTTTCAAACAAGAGATGGCATGTCTTTTGCGAATGTTAACTATCCAGAATATGAAAAAGAAATTCTTGATTTGAAAGACAAGTATAAAGATCAAATCACATTAAAAATGGGATTGGAGTTTGGTATTCAGACACATACAATAGAAAAATATCAGAAATTATTTCATCAATATCCATTTGATTTTATTATTCTTTCTATTCATCAGGTAGAAGACAAAGAATTTTGGACACAGGATTTTCAAAAAGGCAAAACACAGCTAGAATATAATTTACGTTATTATCAGGAAATGCTTGAAGTCGTCAAAGCATATAAAGATTATAGTGTTTTAGGACATATGGATTTAATTACTCGCTATGATTTGAATGGTGCTATTGACTTCACTTATATACAAGATATTGTGAAAGATATTTTACAGATTGTTATCAAAGATGGTAAAGGCATTGAAATCAATACTTCATATCATCGTTATGGCTTAAAAGATATGACCCCATCTCGAAATATTTTAAAGCTTTATAAAGAACTGGGTGGTCAAATTATTACAATTGGTAGTGATTCACATCAACCCGATCATCTCGGTGCTTATATTGAAGAAGCCAGAGAAGAACTTAAAAAATTAGGCTTTGAATATTATTGTACTTTTGATAAGATGCAACCTATATTTCATGAACTTTAAAAGCTAACCCCAGGGTTAGCTTTTAAAATAACTATTTGATATCAATTTTTAAATCTTTAAAGAAGGCTTCTGTTCCAATATCTACAAAAAATCCAACTGAACCTTTCAAATCTTTCCCATGTTTCATATCTTCTACAACAAGAATCAGCTTATCATTGATATAAAATGAAGCATGTTCATCTTCAATAACTGCTTTTAATTGAATCCATTCATTCAAATCAATATCAACAGGTGCTTCATATTGTGCAATCTGATGATTTCTAAAATATTCAAAAGTATATTTTGGATATGAAAAATACTGACATCCATGCGTTTTTCTCATAGGATCTTGACATTGTTTACCATTTGTTGGTCGTACATAAAATGACTCAAATTGCTTGTCATCATCTGTAATACGATAAGCAATACCTATAAATCCTCTTGCGAAATCTGGTGCATCAGGTAATAGACGACTTAACATTTTCACTTCGATTGTTCCATTATGAAATGAAAAATCTTTTAGTTTTGCATAAGTATTTTCATCAAATTCCATTATCTTTTCTGCTTTAACAACTCTCAGCACTTTTTCTCCATCTAAAATCACATTCTCAATATTTGTATGGACTGGTATTAAAGTCTCTTTGTTTAAATTCATTTGTTTTTCCATTGTTCTTCTCTCCTCTATCATAATATACTATAAAATCCATTGGTTTGTCAGTAGGCACCTTTTGGTAAGAAATAAAAAAATCCCATACAAAATTGTATGAGAGATTATTGTGATGAAGTTTTCATCACCTTATGTAATTGTTTTTTTCCACGTATAATCATAAAAAGTGCAATACAAATCACAACAAAGAAAACAACAAACCCTGTCGTCATATTCATTAATCTTTGTTGCATATAGTCATTCCCAAAGGCTGCAAACATTGATGTCTGCAAAGAATAAACAGAAATCAATGCAGTAGATAATGTAATCATTTTGCTGGCATGATACATTGGATTTGATGATTGACGATATTTGACACTGTTTATAATTGCTGAAATAAAACTATAAAAGGTATATCCAGCAGCGGCATATATGATATGACCTGGATATGTGGAAGCCTCTCCCTCATGAATCATATATACACTCATACCAATAATGGCTATGGTTAATGTGAAAAGCAAATATCCACATAAACAATATTTCTTTAATAATGTGATTTCATCATTATCTTTTTTTCTTACATGATGTAAAAGAAGAAAACGTTCCACACTTAAAATAATATAATAAAAAGCAACTGTTCCAAACCATAATGAATGATAATAGATTCCAGCAAATGCTTTATATACTGAATAAATGATGTTAATTCCTAAAGACAGATATAAAGATACTTCTGCTTTAAATGCTAGATCTGTATTGTAACGATGATATAAGCTATTCTGATCCAATATGTTTTTAAGTTTATTGATTTTTGTAGAGACAGCTAATATATCAATAATCAAAGAATATGCAGAAAAAAGATAAATAACATAGGCAATGATGGTATGATTCATATGATGAGAAAATATTATAAATAATAAAAGGAAAGTCAACCCATTTAACAAAACTAAATATTTCTTTTGAGGATAGAATATATTTTTAATGATTGTCTTGAGATTATTCATTGTCGTCAAATTTAATAACAACATTCAATGATGAATAAACATCTCCAGCAGTCTGAAGTGCTTTTTCTAATTCGTTCAATGAGAACTCATGTGTAATGATAGATTCAATATCCCAATGATGACTTGCCATGATTTTCATAACGTCTTCAACATCTTCAGGAAAATATCCTCCACTTCCAATAAGTGCCTGCTGAGCATAAGTCATATGAAGAATGTCCACTGGTCTTTCTCCTGCTTTTACTGCAACCACGACAATACGACTGAGTATTTTCCCCATTTCATGATATGTTTCTAAAATAGAATCAACTCCTGCAGCATCAATATAAATATCCACATCTGCAGTTGCTCCCTGTAATGAAGGTGCTGTTCCAAAATATGCCATAGCTTTTGTTTTCAAATCTTCTGAAGCTGTATTGCAAACTTCAAACCCCAATTTCTTAACAATATTCAATCGATAATCTGAAATATCGCATACCATAACTTGCTTGCATCCAAAATATTTTAACGTAATCGCTGCCGCAATACCAATAGTCCCCGCACCAAATACAATTGCCTTTTCATCTTTCTTCGGTTCACTTCGACGTGCTGCTCGACATCCAACAGTAAATGGCTCAATCAAACAAGCTACTTTATCAGAAATCTTTTCATCTACACTATACAATGAATGATTGCGTTTTGCATTAGGAATTTTTATATATTCTGAAAATCCACCAATTGTTCCAGCTCTTTTTGTATCACCTGTCGCAAAAAGGGGATATGGATAAACACGTTCTCCTACTTTAAAATCTGTCACTTGATCACCAACTGCAACAACACGTGAAACTGTTTCATGTCCAAATTCCTCACCAATCGTTACTTTATGTCCAGTATTGGGTCCATGATGATAAACAGCAACATCTGTACCACAGATGCTAGAATAAATATTTTTGATTAAGACATCATGTGCTCCAATTGAAGGTATAGGGACTTCCTGAATTTCAATATTTTTTTGTCCCATATATATTGCAGATTTCATTTCTATTTCACCCCTTTACATAATGGAATAAGACAAAGAAGTAAGACAATTCCTATCATTCCAACAATGATTCCTGGAATCATCAATCCTTCCCATACCATTGTCATACACATTCCAACACCCAAAACCAATGCCCCAACAATTCCAAATATAATAGTTCCTATAGCTTTAGCATTCCATTGAATGGCTGGTTTTCCTTGCATTTTTCTACGTACAACCATCATGATCATCAAGATAACAATTCCGATAGCTCCTACCACAATACCTTGTTGAAAAGCATTCCATTCAGTAATTAAACACATACACATACCAATCGCAAATAAAATCATTCCTATAGTTCCTAAAATCAAAGATATAAAATTTTCTTTTTTCATTTTCATGCCTCCTATTTGATACAAAAGGTTGATTTCCCTTCTTGCAGTATTTATTATGAGTCGATATAATAGAAGAATCAATCATCAATATTCCAATATGTGTTGGAATAATAAAGGAGTATCGATTATGAACAAGAAAAATAATCAAAGATTTAAAGATACGGAAATTTCTATGGAAGTTGCGATGTTGAATTTAATGAAAACAACGGAATTTAAAAAGATAACAGTTAAAAAAATTTGTGAAAAAGCAATGGTCAATCGTTCAACATTTTATGCACACTTTATAGACATCTATGATATGTTAGATAAAATGGAAATAGAACTCAGAAAAGAACTCTTAAATAGTTATGATCATTCTCAAAACAACATCGCTTTTTCTGAACAATCTTTTATTCAATTTTTAGAGCATATCAAAAAACATCAATATTTCTATAAAATCAATTTACAGACAAGAAAATCATTTCCTTTAAAACAGGGTTATGAAGAGCTTTGGAAAATTATTCAAACACGTTGTCAAAAAGCAGGAATTGATAGTGATGAAGAAATTATGTATTACTTCATTAATTTTCAAGCTGGTTTTACAATGACGTTAAAACACTGGGTCGACAATAATTGTCAATTGCCAACGCAGGAAATTGCCCGTATTATTAAAAACTGTATTCCTCAAATTTGGCAAACAAAATAGATATGAATAAGATTGCTTTTTAAAAATAGACATTTTATAATATGTAAAGTTAATAAAAATATATAGCCCTATCAATATGGGAGGATAGCTTATGATTAAAAAAGAAAATTTACCTGAATGTCCTGTTGCTACAACTGTTCAACTCATTGGCAGCAAATGGAAGCTCCTCATTTTACGAGATTTAATGACAGGAAAGAAACGTTATAATGAGCTTAGAAAATCGTTAGATGGAATTTCACAAAAAGTTTTAACTGCTACATTGAAATCTATGGTAGAAGATGGTATTGTCATCAGAACTGCTTATCCTGAGGTTCCACCTAGAGTCGAATATAGCTTAAGTGAGATAGGAGAATCACTTCGTCCTATTATCGATATTATGGGGCAATGGGGAACTCAATATAAAAAAACAATACAAAACTAAAAAAAGGACAAAATAAATTTTGTCCATGGCGATTAATCATCTTTGATGATTATCGCTTTTTTGTATTGTATAATCACCTTAGATGGTGTTCTTATGATTGATCTCTCTACTCCTGATACTCTTTTATACGATTCTGCTGTCTTATCTTCTTATATAAGAAAGAATACTAAAGAATCTTTTGGTTATATTTTTTTTGATAATATCGATTATATTACTAAGCTTTACAATGACAATAGAATGCGTGATGTGACTTATAAGAATATTCTCGATACTATCCTCTGTGGTTCCGTCTATCTTGGTTTTGATACGTATGAATGTCCTGACTGCGGTTTTGAAACGACCATCCCTCATACCTGCAAATCCAGGTTCTGCTCTAAGTGTGCCGCTAAATCAGCTAAACAGCGTTCCATTTCCATCTCTGCCATGACTTTCTCCTGCAAGCATCGCCATATCGTTTTTACTGTCGCCCAAGAGCTCCGTGATTATTTCATCAGAGATCGTTCTCTCCTCGACCTTTTATTCATCGCTTCCAGAAATACCATCAGCGCTCTCGCCAACGATGCTAAATTCAGAAAAAACAAAAGACTCGAAAAACACAGAAAGCTCCAAAAATCCTCTTCCCCCTATCTCTATAAGGATACAAAGGATAATGTTGTTTTTGGTGCCATCTCTACCCTTCATACTTTTGGCAGACCACTTGAATTTAATCCTCATATCCACATGCTTGTCTGTCAGGATGCCCTCAATCTCAGGAAGGACTGCATTAAAAGCCTTGCCTATATGGATTTCAATAAGCTCAGAAAAACCTGGATGTATCAAATCCTTGACCTTCTTGACAGGAAAATCAACACAAGACAATTCCATGCACTTAAAAATTACCTTTATAAAAACTATCCCGACGGTTTCTATGTCTATGCCAAAGAGCCAAAAAAAGACCAGAGCGAAGATGATGTTGATGATACCGTCGCATATATAACACGCTATACCAACAGACCTGTCATGGCAGAAAGCAGAATTGTAGAATATAATGACACGATCAAAATGATTCATTGGTTCTATAATCGTCATGAGGACGACAAAAAAATCGATGTCACTGAAAGAGTTGAGAGATTCATCCAAAAAGTCATCAGACACTGTCCGGATGAAAACTTCAAGATGACTCGCTACTATGGATTCTATTCCAACAGGTCGACCAGACATTACAATAGAATGGCTGAGCTTCTGGCTCATAAGCAGAAAAAGGAAACACAGTACAAGAAGGAAAGACAGGCCATCGCAAAAATTCAAATCCAGAAGACACATTTCCGTTATTTTATGATACAATCATTTCAGAGGGATCCCATCAAATGCAGATGTGGAATGATCATGAATTATGCTGAAACATATAATCCCTTTGAAGGAGGACGGAAGAATGACATCCCGTACAAAGAAAGATGCATCTACACATCAAAATATCTCAGAAGTCAAACCATTAACGCCAGAAGAAGTTGATGAAATGCTTCTCCATGATGACACATATGAATCAGATAAGGTACTTATGAAATGTGACAGATGCGGATGTGAAATGGAACTTGACGGATACATATTAAGTGAAATAGCGGAGGCTGATGGAGATGATGAACTGTCATGCATCTGCATGAAATGCGGAAAAGGAACAATGCACCAGGTCAAGAAATGATATATCTGGTTACGTTTTTGCATGCAGAAAAATAGAGTAATGATGGTGCATTACTTTTTATTTTGCTCATTGTTAATGTTTGCTTTAAGCATTTATCAACCAAACGAAACCAAATTCCTATAATACTAAAAAAGAATCGTATAATTTCAATTTACAGAAATCATATTTATCAATGCAATGAATATTAAGCCTTTGTTTGACTCCAATTTTCATTTACTGATCAATATATTCTGTATCAAAGATTATCTTATCATCCTTTTCAGGTATGATGAAATAATAGAGTTCCAATATGTTCCTCTAACAAATTGATTTGTTTCATAACAGCATTTATCAATATATATAATTGTCCAGCTGTTTTGGAAATCTTCCCACTTCAGCAACTTTAATAAAAGTATCTCATTGATGGTTATACATGCTTGATCATCTTTCCATTGTATATCAAATCATATAGCGAGATAGAAAATGATACAAAATATCATTAGTTGTATGGTTAATCTTTTGATCCTCTACCAACTGATTTAATGGTTCCTGTAAATTACATTCTCCACAAATATCTACACCTATGACTTCTTGATTTTGAAAAACTTCTTTTAAAAGCATTTCTAAAGTACGAATAGACATATGTCCCTGATTCCAGTTTGTTCTTGCCCAGTAGCGATCAAGAACATCTTTATCAATAGAAATATAAGCAGGAACTGACATATCTATTTTTTGAATTTCTTTTTGAGCAGAATCTTCTTCAATTTCATTGATGCTGATACATACCAGTTTCTTTTGAAAATCTTCAGGAATTTCTTTGATAGTTTTAGGACTTGGTCCAATCAATATCAACTGTTTTAAATAAGTGTTCTCTTGTAGCATTTCAGCTGCCCAACTCCCACAACTTGTTAAATCATGTATTAAAGGTTGCTGCATATCATTATGATGATCAAATAATACAAGAGAAAAAGGATAATGAATCTTTTCTGTAAATATTTTTGTCATATAATGATAGTTTCCATTATCTAAGAAATGAATCCCATGTGGTCCATAATGAGCAAGCCTTTTTTCTATTTCCTGCTTTGCTTCTGGTGAACAATACATTGTTGTTCCAGTTAAATCACTTAAATCTATTCTTTTGAGATTTTCAATATTTTTTTCAATACCCTGAGGATAGGTATGAGAAAAATCTAATAATAAATTTTCTACTTTTTCTTTCATGATGATCACCACCTATATTTGATTTGTTTCTTCTAATATTTTCTGAAATCCTTCAACGAAATTCAATATTTTTTGTGATGGATATAAAGGATACATTAACCCATAGGGAACATAATACTTTGTTTTTAAAGGAATGTTTACTAGTAATGGGTGTACATTTTTCCATAAATCAACTGACAACATTAAGCCATTCATCTGGTTGCATAAGTTAAATGTATCAATATCGTAAGCAGAAACATTCATGATTTCAATACCTGGATACTCATTTTCTATTTCATTACGTAACTCATCAATATAATCTGTATCTCCTCTTTCAACAATCATGACCTTATATCCATTCAAATCTTCTAAAGTTAAACTTTCTTTAATGGCGAGAGGATGGTTAATAGAGGCACTGATACACAATGGATAATTTCTTATATGTAGAATATGTGCACGCTGTTTAAAATGAGATGAAGGATAAATTCCAAAAAAGCAATCAATATCATCACCCAAATGATCTAACAAGTTATCAAAATGTTCTCTTTAATCACTAAATGAAACAATATTCATATTGAAATCCTGATATTGAGATTTCAATGCTTTAATCGTTTGAATATAAGGTGTGAAATGACGTAAAGGTGATGTTCCTATCACAATATCTTCAATACGATGCTTTTTCAATTCTTTAGCTTGTTTCATCACTTCATCACAAAATTGCATTAAATATTGAGCTTTTTCATAAATATATTTTCCTTCTTCTGTTAAAGTTAGTCCTCGATGACTCCTATCAAATAAAACAATATCCAAGTCTTCTTCTAAATGATTTATTTGTTTCATAACAGCATTTGGTGAAATATAAAGCTTTTCAGCTGCTTTAGAAAAACTTCCACAATTCGCCACAATAATAAAAATAGATAGATACTTATTGTACATATTGATTCTCCTCTTTTAACTAAAAGGTTAATACTATTATAGCATATTTGTACTTCTATGAATTCATAATTCCATATATAATTTTATTGAAAACAAGGAATAAAACATGGAAAAAAGAATGATTGGACAATTAGAAGTATCACCGATTGGTATGGGCTGTATGGGATTTTCTCATGGTTATGGTCAAATTCCAGATCGAGAATACAGTATTGAAGCCATTAGAAAGGCTTATGAATTTGGTTGTACATTCTTTGATACTGCTGAAACATATGGTCGTGATTTATATTGGGAAGGTCATAACGAAGACATTTTAGGTGAAGCTGTAGAGCCATTTAGAAATAAGATTATTTTGGCTACAAAATTACACATTCATGATGAAGAAGTTTCTGAAAATATAAATCTTTATGATTTGATTAAGGGGCATTTATTAAAATCATTAAAAAGATTAAGAACGTATTATGTTGATTTGTATTATTTACATCGTATTAATGAACTCGTTCCTATTGAAGATGTCGCTGTGGTGATGGGAAAACTCATTAATGAAGGTCTGATCAAAGGATGGGGATTATCACAGGTGGATGTGGATACTTTGGATAAAGCGCATAAGGTAACATCAGTGACTGCTGTACAAAATCTTTATAATATTTTAGAAAGAGACTGTGAAGAGAAAATCTTTCCTTATTGTTTAGAAAACAATATTGGTGTTGTACCTTTTTCTCCTATTGCATCAGGATTTTTAAGCGGCAAGATTACAACACAAACAGAGTTTGAAAAAACGGATGATGTGAGAAACTTTGTTCCTCAGTTATCAAAAGAAAACATTATTGGCAATCAACCTATATTAGATATATTAAATAAGTTTGCAAATGTAAAGAATGCAACTCCAGCCCAGATTTCTTTAGCATGGATGTTAAAAAAATATCCAAATGTAGTACCAATTCCTGGTTCTAAAAATCAGGAAAGAATTATCGAAAACTTAAGTGCATGGAATGTAGAATTAACTGATGAAGAATTTAATGAATTACAGAGTGCACTAGATCAATGCGAAATTCATGGACATAGAGGTATTGTAGAAACACAGCATCAAACTTTTTCAAATAACTGGAGAAAAGAATAATGAAGAGTATGTAAAAAACAGCAGTGATGCTGTTTTTTAATCATGTATTTTTCTATCAAGTACAGTTTTCACAAACTCCGGATCAAAATGTTTTGTTCTGGGACCTGAATATCCCATGTCTAATGATGCAATTTGTTTCATTTCATCGTCATTTAATTGAAAATCAAAAATATCAATATTTTCAATAATTCTTTCAATATGTGTTGACTTAGGAATCACAACAACACCTCTTTGAACATTCCATCTAAGTAATACTTGTCCAACAGATTTTTGATATTTTTTCGCAATCCCTAATAACATTTCATTTTCAAATGGGTTATATCTTCCTCCACCTCGTGGTGCCCAAGCTTTAGGAATGACATCATAATGTTTCATTGTTTCTAAAGCTTTTTCCTGTGTAAAGTAAGGATGTAATTCAACTTGATTGACCATTGGTTTGATTTTGACTGTTTCGCAGAAGTTTGTTAAAACATGGGGATAAAAATCAGAAACACCAATAGCCTTTAATTTTCCTTCTTTATAAGCATCTTCCATTGCTCTCCATGCTGAAAAATAATCACCCATAGCCTGATGCAATAAATATAAATCGATATATTCTAAACCACTCTTTTTTAATGAAGCATCAATTCCATAACGGGCTACATCATAGTTCTTCATATCTTGAACCCATAATTTAGAAGTAATAAACAAATCTTCTCTTTGACAGATGCCTTCATCAATAGCCTGTCTGACGGCTTGTCCTACGGCATCTTCATTTGTATAAGAAGCTTGCTGTATCTATTAAACGATATCCTACCTTAATTGCCTGATATACTGATTCCTGACATTCTTTTTTATCAGGAACTCTAAAAACACCAAAACCAACCATAGGCATTTTTAATCTGTTTGTTAGTGTGACATATTCCATTATTTCCACCTCTATTCTTCAAAATTACATTTTGTAGTTGCTAATCTGTGCAAAGATTCTAGTGTCACTTTATAGAATGGCTCATGCTTATTCACTTGCGCAATTTCAGCCATATTTTCATCAGTTAAAGTAA
Organism: Massilimicrobiota sp. mt181; assembly: GCF_055420065.1. NCBI lineage: Bacteria > Bacillati > Bacillota > Erysipelotrichia > Erysipelotrichales > Erysipelotrichaceae > Massiliimicrobium > Massilimicrobiota sp. mt181. The sequence continues at coordinate 54,888 of NZ_JBVAYN010000010.1, read as the reverse complement.
AGTCAAAAATATCAGCATTATCTTTGATATGTTCCTGTGAGCGACTTCCAGGTACTAATCCAAAGCCCATTTGTGTATGCCATCTTAAAATAATTTGAGCTGGTGTTTTATGATATTTGTTTGCTAGATCAACAAAAACTTTATCATTCAACATATCTGTATTTCCATGTCCTAAAGGATACCATGACTGTAAGGCTATATTGTGTTGATCACAAAACTCTTTTACAGCTTCAGCTGGATAATAAGGATGACATTCTACCTGCATAAGTGCTGGTACAATTTCACATTGATCTAATATTTCCTGGATTTTTGTTAGAAATTCCAATAGCTTTCATTTTTCCCTCTTTATATGCTTTTTCTAGCATTTTATAAGCATAGATATAATTATTCACTGGGTGATGCAATAACATAACATCAATATAATCCACACCTAATCTTTTTAAAGTCTCATCAATAGCTTGATCATTTTCATATAATGTTGGACCTAATTTTGTTTCTATAAAATAGTCTTCACGTTTTTTACCAGATTTTTTAATCCTAATCCAACTTCAACTTCATTGCCATATCTATTCGCTGTATCAATAAGCTGATAGCCATGATTTAAAGCAAAGCTTACATTATCAATAATTTGTTCTCCTGATTGATTAATTGTTCCAAAACCTAGTTTTGGTAACTTCATGTTGTTATTTAAAGTTAAATATTCCACTTTTACACCACATTTCTATTTCTTTAAATATATTTTAAGAAATTCATTGTGAAAAGTACAATATCAAAATTTAATACTGTTATTCTATAAACGCATAGTCAACATGAAAACAGGTTTTCTAAGGAAATATAGCCTAATTAATATAAAATAGGATAAAATAAATTTTGTTCACAGCGATTAATCAACTTACGTTACGTAATGTAAGTTGTTTTATATTATAATTCCCTTAATTTTATTAAACTTATTAAATAAAAAGTTATAACTTAAAAATTTCTGTTCAAATATAATTTTTTATTATTCTATCATCTTATTAAAATATTTCTAATAACTCACTAATATTCTTAATAACAAAATCAGCTTTGATTTTTTCATTTCCTTTAACGCCCGATTCTCCTCTATTAACTCAAATTGCTTTCAAGCCATAACTTATCGGTACTACAACTTCCCATAAATAGTGATCCCCTATCATACAGGCTTCACTAGGTTGAACATGAAACATATTCAAAACATTCTCATATGCTTCTTTTTCAGGTTTTCCTACACCTTGTTCTCCATCAATAAAAATACCATCAAACAACAATTCCATATCAAATCTTTTTAATTTTTCTCTTTGGAAGGCACTATCTCCATTAGTCAGCAATGCTAACAAATACCCTCTTTTCTTTAATTCCTTTAATGTATCAAAAACATCTTCAAACACATAAATAGCTTTATGCTTATAATGGGAATAATTTGAAACAAGCCATTCAACTATCTCATTATTATTGATTTCAAAATGCTTTAGTGCTTCACTTACAATCGACTTTCTTAATTCGTGAAAGGAAAAATTACCTTTTGGTCTTTTCTTTTCATCTTCCCATATAGAATTATTAACTTTGATAATTTCATCTGACATTTTTATAGCATTTATATTAATTTTATATTCTTCTATGCATTTTTGACATGTTAATTGCCATGCTTTTTCTGTAACACCACCATAATTAATCAATGTATTATCTAAATCAAATATTAATAATTTTACATCATTCATTTTGCCTGTTCTCCTTTTCTTGCTTTAAACATTCCTGCATGTGTTGTTAAATAAAATTTTTTGTTTTTGTTGAAATAGTCCTTTAAATATTCATAAAACTGTAATTTCTTTTTATAAAGTGGTTCTAAATTAGGACTTAAGCCTTTTCCACTCAATATAAACTGATAAAACAAATCTACATCTGTAATTTCATAAATTTCTTTTCTATCAAATAATTCTATGTTACAAAAATATTGACCAAGCTTTTCTTTACCATTTTCATATCCAAAACGGTTATACAATATTTTCTGATCAAATGATATTTTAGAGTCAAAATGTCCTATCATTTCATCTCTTTCTTTCATCATATCCTTCGCAATGGTTGAGCAATACAAAGTTCCATTCTTTTTAAGTACTCTATATATTTCTTTTAATGCTTGTTCTAAATTTTCAAAATACATTAAGACATGGTTAATGATAATAATATCAAAACTTTCATCTTTATAAGGTAAATGAAAACAATCAGCCAATTCATAAGATTTTATTTGTGAAATATTGTTTAGTTTTAAATAGCTTTCATCTACCATTTTTTGTGATATATCACTTAAAGTTATTTCAATATCTTCAGGAATTTTACTTTGATTACACTGCCATAATGTTCCATCTCCACATCCTATTTCTAATACTTTATCACCTGTATGAAACAAATAATGATTAAACATCCACTCATGAAAGTTTTCATCAAAATGAGTATGTTTATGATGAAACAAAACTCTTGTCTTTAATCCTTCTGGTGTTTCAAATTGAAGCTGTAAATTCTTTCTATTTTGGATTTGTAAAAATTTGCTATATATATCTGAAATATTTGTAATATCTCCATCTTGCAGTTCATCTATAAGTGATAACATTGTTTTGATATTCGTTAATTGAATATTTAACAAATCTTTTTGCATAACAATCTGTTCTTCAATGTTTTTATCCCTTATAATATGTTTTATTTCTTCTAATGTATAACCTGCCTTCTTTAAAAGTACCATTGTTTGCAGTTGAATAAAATAACTTTCATCAATATATTTTTGACCATTTTCAATAACAGGATGAATGATGTCGATTCTTTCGTAATATCTTAAAATTCTTATTGTTGTATGACTTCTATCAGCAAATTCTCTAAAACTATATTTTTTCATTTTCTTCATCTCCTGATAAAATTATAGTTTGAAACGTAACGTTACTGTCAACAAAAATTTTTTGATAAAAATAAAAAAGAAGCTAAGTCTTGTATGAGAATCATGCAAAGCTCCTTATGGTTTTGTATTGACTATTATTTATCTTTAATATTGTAGTATTTCTCTATATATTTGCTTTGATTGATATATAACTGTTCAATAATGGGTTTACCATCTATATAGTTCCATCTTTGAATAAATGTTGGTTTAACAACAAATAACTTTTCAGACTCTAATGATGAATATGATTCAAAAGATGAAATGAAATATTTCTTAAAATCATTTATAAATATTTGATTATCCAAAGGATGTCCTATTTCTTCACATAATCCTTCTATTTGAATGTTATCAATGCACAAAGCAACATAATTATTTTTCTTAATATCTTGATATTTACGAGAAGTATCATCTGTCTGAAAATAAAAATATTGATCATTTATAATAAAACTCATTTTTCTAGCAGAGACTTTATTGTTGTAACAAGTTGCAAGAACAATTTTAGCATGATTGCCTATTTGTTTATAGACTTGCTTTAACTTTAATTCGAATTGATTTTCCATACTATCTTATTATTCCCCCATGAAACAAACACTCATATATTTTTTGTGACTGATAATATATTTTCTCATTGCCACTAAAAGAAGTTATATCTCTCTCAATATCAGAAACATAAATGTATTCTCCTCTTTTATAAATTTCCGGTCCTCTATAAGGTCTTTTCTCACTCACCAGCAACAATGCTTCTTTTAAAAAATCACCATTAAAACGATTAGCTAAAACCTTTCCGTAATAATTCATTGACCAACATACCTTGTCCTTATTATAAACAATTTCTTGACCACTAAAAGATGATACTCCAAAGAAAGAATCACAATACCTATACTCGCCTTCTTCAAAAATGTAATCATGAGCTCCTTTTCTTAATGACTCTATCTTATTTTTCTTACCAGCATATGTTAATTTCTTTGCTTTAACAATAAAATGAGTTAGTGAATCAGAAGTCAAACTCTCATGTGCTTCACTTATACAATCATCTTCTTTAATTAACGTATCAATTGTTATGCCAAAAATATCTGATAAATCAATAAGATATTCCAAGCTAGGTGAAATAATTCCAGCCTCCCATTTTGTGATAGTTTGTCTTGAAACACAAATCTTTTCAGCTAGCTCCTCTTGAGTTAACATATTCTTTTTTCTGTAATAAGCTATCTTTTCATTATACATTTTTTATGACCTCCTTTTTGAAAATTTTATTATGATTTACATAAAGATACTAGCACTTATAGTTTACTTTTCTGCTACTTTGAGGTATTTTTTTTATCTTTCGATAAACTTTATTTTCATATACATTTTATAATCATAACCTTTTCAATTTTATTCTGTACCATTATAAGATAATATGAAGTCATCCCCCCCAAGTTGTTAAATCGTTAGTTTCACTTCATAATATTTCATTATTTATAATTCCAATATTCAAAATGATCATTTGTTATCGATAATCTTCGCAGTGACTCTTAAGGCACTCTATAAAATAACTTTATCAACTTTACAATAGAATTTATATTTCTCACAAATCATCACTATAACAACAAGGCGAAAAAACTTTATAAAAATTTCTTTATATTGCAAAAATCAAAAAGCATAACGAATTTGATTAAACAAAGGTTATGCTTTTTTGAGTATTATTATTTATTTATACTGTAATAGTAACAAAAAATCAAAATCATTTCATTTGGAGTTGTTAAGTGTACTGTAAGAGTTATTACTTCATGATGCTTTCAATTCCATTTGCGTTCCACGTGTTCCATTTGTGTTCCATTTGCGTTCCAATAATGAATTAATTTATTTTTTTATACTTAGTTGCAGTACTTTTTCCTATCATTTCAAGAACTCCTTCATCTCTCATTTTTTTGTAAAAGTAGATGCTTGCTTTCGTGTACATCTACATAAGTCTCTTATAGTTTCATTATTAATAGTCTCGTGATTCTCTAAATATTCTAAAATTAAGCTTTTCGATTTTAGGTAAGTGATGGCTTGATCTTGTGTATATTTAACATCAGATTTGACTTGTTGATAAGAGATTGATGTTAACATATATACTCGACCAGATAGCTCAATGAGATTATATTTTTTCAAATGATTAAAAGCACGCTTAACTTCGTTCTCAGATTGTTGTGTGATTTTCTTAGCAGTAGATAAATTAATTGTTTTATTTTCAAACAAATATCGTAATATCATAAGCTCAGCCAACGAAAAAGTTTTCATTAATTTATCTTGTGTTTTTGTTATAAATTTTACGAAACCTTCATCTTCTAATACACTATATAACGTTAAACAAATAGCATCATCATAGACAGTATACTCAGGGTATGGTTTCCCCATCGTGACCATTTCTCGATACATGATATCAATACCTTGACCCGATCTTTGAACATAATGTAATTGTTGCAAAGTTTCTGCTATTAATTTGTTTCTTGGTAATGATGGATGAGTAATTATATTGTCAGATGTAATATCAGCCATAAAGCCACCCGGACTTTCGATAACTAATTTATCAGTATAATGTTTAACATAAATTGACGCAGGACTATCATAACGACGATGAGTATACGCATTCAAGATTGCCTCTTGAAAAACTCTTTCAGATATAGAATTCACTTTAGATAGTGTGGGAGTTAGAAAGTCAATAATAATATGTTATAAGAAATGAAAAAAGCACAAAAAAGTCTAAAAATACTGAATAATCAAGTATTTAATAGACTTGTATTTATTTCAAGCTATTTCAATTATTCACCAATGCATGATAAGCTTTATTTTATAAGTATTATTTTTGCTGATTTTTAACTTATTTATTATACTTTTTTATTAAATTTATAGCTATTATTATTTACAACATTTTTGAGTGTCAAAACGATGTCATCATATAAATTAATATTTCTCATATAATCTCGACTAAATCTCGACTAAATCTCGACTAAATCTCGACTAACTTACTTATTTAAAATCCAAGAAGTTCTATCTTCGGAATCTGTCTTTATATCACCATTCTTTCTCAAAGAAGCTAATAAATTTCCAATTTTTCTTTCTTTTTGATTATCGTTTAATACATCTGGTAACTTATCCCAAAGCAATACTCTTAAATCTTTCTTCTTTGCTTTTTGATATTCTTTTAAATAATTAATAATCAAATCTTTATAATACTGATCATTAAATGCTTTATTCTTTATATACTCAGCTTCATGATCTATATTCTTTGATATTGAAGCAGATAAATATAAATTAGATATTCTTCCCTCAACTAATTTTAGTTTTCTAAGATACGATGCACTTTCTTTTGAAATTTCTAATCCTTTTTGAACTCTATCTAATAAAAATACTGTTTCCAAATCTAATTCAGGATGTTCATATAATATATGCATGTATTCATCATTTAAGATTTTTCCGTATACCGTTACAGATACTTGATTATAAGTATTGAAATCATAATCAGGTAAGGGAAAATATTTATCTTTTTGTATCTTAAATACTTTTCTTATTCCCATAGTTGCAGTATCTATCATATGAAATTTTACCATAGTTTCAGCTAATAGTTGATTTCTATAAAATGGCGGATTATAACTAATCTGTAAAACTGTTTCTATATTTTGAGGTATAAAATCGCCCGGATTTGTTATTTTGATTTGATCTTCAAATTCATTAATATATATTCTTCCTCCTAATTGAAAATTAGAATGTGCTAAGCAGTTATTGAGTAATTCTCTTAAAAGCCAAGTATCATACTGTTGTGTTTCTATTGGAAATAATGTAAGTTGATTCGGTATATAACGATATGTTAAATTTCTTATTTTTGAAAATATTTTATCAATAACATTTATAAAGGGAATTGTAAAAATTTCGTAATCTTTCACTTCTCCCTGACTTCCATAAAGACGCCACATAAGTGTAGGAGGTCTAGATATCAAATAATCATAATCTGAATGACCTAATAATAACATAGCAGCATTTGTAACTTTCCCATCATATAATAATTTCATTTTTGTTAAAAATTCTAAATCATCCATATTGTCTATTTCTTCAACAATATGTTTTTTATCCATTTTTTCTTTATATTTTGTTCTTGCAATTTGAATAGCATCTTTATCTAAGTGGCTAATAGAGGCACCTTTGACAATTTGTTTAGACCAATCTAATCGTTCTTGTGAACGAATTTCATCAATTTTGTATTGTTGCAAAGGTATAAGGCTTTCACCAGATCTTGCATAATACTGATTTTTCCAACTGGTAGGAAACCCTGTTACTGCTGCAGGAATTTTAAACATGAGAACTCTATATTCTTTTTCATTAACAATTGGTTTTAATTCAATGATTTCAATGAAACTAATATTATCATTGGTACTTTTAGATATTTCATACTTAAATTTTTCTAATAAACCTGATCCATTTTTAAAATTTGTACCAACTATTCTCTTGTTATGATTTTCACTAATTCCAAAAATTAATCAGCCATATTGTTGTCTTTTCAAATTAGCTTCATTACTTATTGCTGAAAAATATTGTCCAATTTTATTAGTATCATATTGTCCTTTTGCTTCTTTAAATTATACAATTTCATTTTCCCAATGATTCATTAATTCCATAAGAATCTCATAATACTGTGCTAATAAACCAGATTTGTCATAATTAAAAATTTCCACGATTTTGCCTCCTTTCCTAGATTAATATATTATACCAAATAAAAAAATAAGTTAAAACTGCTTTATCAATTTTACAATAAATTCTTTATTTCTCATAAATTATAAAAAACGATGACAACAAAAAAACCTTGAATTCATCAAGGTTCTTTAATCGTTATTATTCACCAACGTATGATAAGCTTTAAAATATTTTAGTTTTATTAAGTATTTTTATGGCTGTATTTAGTGTAATTTTATCTTAGTTTCTGCAGATTATTTTTATTTACAGAACATCTTAGTACCAAAATAGTACCATTAATTAATATAGTATTAGTTGCTAGATATATCATTAATTCTTTAGACCAGAAATTACCCAATAACTAATACAACTTTAAAACTTTTTATCTTATCCGAACTCAACTTTTGCAAATCGTTCCTTCTTATATCATATTGCATTTTGTTAATTTTATCCAATATTAGCAGATTATACCCATTTTTGATTTTTTAAATTACATAATGTACTCAAAATATACTCAGATCGAGTATATAATTCAGCATCCATTATAAAGTTAATAATGATAACATTAAAACAACACTCTAAAATCTTACGATGTGTAAAAATTGTACAATCAAATTTTTCAACTGTTTTTGAGAAAAGAATTTCCAGTAGATTTACAATAACACGCTATCTTTTCACATTTATTTTTAAAGAAAAATTTAAATTGGAAATACAGTTATGTGTCTTACAGTTGTATATAGTGTTACTATATACATAAACTATATTTTCATACATCTTCGATTAATATAATATCTGTACAGTCTTGTACATCCGAGGAATTATCTGTTATTCTATAACCCAAAATTAACATTTTACCCAATACTTCTTCCGTATATTTTATTGGATTGTCAGTTGAAATTATTTTTCTCGTTAACTCGCTAAAAATATTTATTAAATCATGACCATTACAAATATATTCGCTGGCATATTTTTTTTCAAGTAACAATTTAACTTTTGAATAAATATCTTCTCTTTCTTTATTAAGATTCATTCTTGCCACAAAATACTCCAAAAACTTTTCATCATCATTATTTAACAATTTCTTATAATCGAGGCCTTCAAAACAAAAATTATATTTTTCAATATCATTTAGTAATCTTAGAATTCCTAAAATATACGCTTTTTTATATAAAATATTTTTTAATACATCATCTTCTAATTTCTTATTTTCAGAAGAAATTAACGTATTCACCTCAGAAAATACAGAGGATTGAATCAAAACATTTTCTAAATCAATATATTTATAATAGTACAAATTATCAATGCTCTCTATTTTATCCCTGACAAAATCATAATCTAAATCTATCACACCAACTACATTATTTTTCTGCCTTCCATTCATTATAGAAATAACTTGCTTTACATACTCCTTATTTCCTGAACATTGTTTTTTATTTGCTACTCTAACCAGTCTTTTTTTTAACCCACCACAATGTAAATGTTCCCAAAAATATTTATCACTTTGTCCTTCAACAATTAAATACTCTTTGCTTATCATAGAAAGCTCGGTTGCCAATTCATCAGGAGACAAACTCATTTTTTCTTTAGTACTTTCTTTCATTTATTCATAATCTCCTAAAGTATCCACTAACTCCCAATTATCATTGATTATCTGTGGAGAATGAGTTGCAATTAAAATAGAAAATCCATTCATTTGAACAATTTTTTTCATATCATCCAAGAATTCTCTTTGCCAACAAACATTCAATGAAATTTCTGGTTCATCAATTAAAATTAATTTTTCTTTTTCACCCTTAAAAATAAGATTATATAGTAGAACTAATTCCTGTTGTTCCCCTGAAGATAACAATCTCAACTCTAAATTTTTATTTGACTGTTTTTGTAATACGACAATTCCATTATCTTTACTAATAAAAATCTCCTTATTAATGCCAAATTTATTGGTTATCATATTTTTAAATAATACAATCCTATCCGATATACTATTAAGTGATTCGAGTTTTATTTTCGTATCTTGATAATATACTGATAAAATTGCAGCTGTACTTTCATCCAAACTTTTAGGATTTACATTAACATTGAGAATTTTGTCATTACTCTCTTCCAATACCCCTGCCTCTACATGCTTTTTTCTTAACTCATCTATTTTCTGCATATTATTTTTTAATTCTTCTACTGAAAATTGTTTGTGTTTCTCTATTGCCTTTAAAATCTTGGATGGAAATTGTTCGTCAAGTTTTTGGGAAGTATTGGCATACTCTGACAAAATGTTTTTAATATTATTACGCAATTCTTCAGAACAATACTCTACTGCAAATTTCTGTACAAATTCACTTCTTCTATCTTCATCATATGGATAAATTCTTTTCAATCGTTCAGTTGTTATTAACTCTATCTGTATATCAGAAATTAATTCTTGCACTTCATGAGGTATTGTAACAAGGTCATTCTTTACTTCTTCTGGTAGTTCATCAAAATATGTATCTATTACTTCAGATAAAGTTAGCACTTCTCCCCCTCTCATATCGTAAATCATATTTCCTGGTCTTCTTCTTAATGAAGGAATGGCTCTTATCCAAAATATAGGGGAATTTATTTTACTATTTTCTCTATAACATTTTTCTAATACTTGTGAATCCACATGATATTTCAAACTTTTTATTGTTATTTCTTCATCTTCAAGATATTCATTAATTACTTCGATTTTTAATACATGACTTGATATTATTAATTCGATATAATCAAATTGATATTGAAAAAGATGGCTATGATTCTTGGAAAAAATTGCATTTAGAATATTCAACATTGTAGTTTTCCCACAACCATTTTGTCCAACAACAACCGTAATTCCACCATCTCTGAAATTTATCTCATTATCAAATAAACCAAACAGTTTCTTTACAAAAAGTTTTTCTAACATAACAATCTCCTTTAATTTATATATTTTCAAACTATTTCAAAACATCAACAATCATTTCTAACTTCGCTGATTCCCTATGTTTCAATTCTTCTACCGTATTAAAAACAACATACATCGATAAATCAAATTATCTCGTTACTGATTCTATATATGCAGTATATGTACCCTAAAATCATATTTTTCTTCTCTTTAATTCATAATCATCATATATAAGTCACTCTTTTAACTTGTAACATTCCACTCTCTTCATAATCTTATCTGACAAAATTTCATCTTAATATTCTCTAAAATCACCTTTTGTATTGTTGTATCCATCTAGTTTTCGGCGAAAAAAACACTGCCGTCTCCATATGTCTTGTTTAACAAAAAATATAACTTTTTTATATGTGTGATGTAAGTATAATTCATTGAATGACACCTACTAATTGCCTGATACTATTCGAACTCCGAAATAAAATGATTATAGTGAACATATTTGTTAACATTAAAAGCGTAAAATCTCATTTTTCTATCAGATTATTTCAATTTTTACAATAAACACTTTATGTTGGTAGCATAACGGTATCAGGTTTTTTATACTCCATCCTTTTTAGAGAGTAATTCCAGCAAATCAGTGTCGTTTCTCAAGCTTTCTATCAATTCAACTAATGTTGATCTATATAATTCTAACGAACTATCAGAACAATTAATTTGATATTCAAAATCATCTTTCATATCAACTATTTTCTCTGACAAAGTAACTAAATTATCAAAATTCATTAGTTGATTTTCTGATCCATCTACATTAAAGAAAACATTCTCTTTTTCTTTTAAAATATTAATCTCCATATTTCAAAATACCTCCATAAATTTGATATCTCTTCTCAATATTTTGTTTTCCTCCATCCAATATTCGTGCAACTTCATCAGTTCCTACTTTATTGCATTCTGTATATTCTAATGGATATGACATATAACTAATTTTATTATCTTCATCAACATCTGCTTGTATTATCATATTCGCATCTGCATTCACTGTTAATATTGCATCATGTGAAGTAATAAAAATCTGTGATACCATTTTCTTATCTATTAAAAATTTAGCTAATGTTTGGGTTAAAAATTCTTTATCTACATCATTTTCAGGTTGATCAATGAAAATAATATCTGGTTGCTCAGTTTTTATAATATCGTTAAAATAATGTTCCATAGATACTTTTGCTATTGTTCCTTGATTAATTGCTGTAGCTTCTTTCCAATTCCCATTTACATTTAATTCAAGAGATAATGGCAACTCATTTTTGATGATATTATTAATATCCAAATTTACTTTTTTAAGTTCATTTATAAACAATTTAATTGATTGATCATCTAAAAAGTCAATATATTTTATTGGTAATTTTCGTAACTTTGTAGAAACATTTTTTGTTTCAATAAAATCACTATCATCAGTTAAAACATGTTTTAAACTTTCTTTATCAAAAGATAATGTAAATCTAGCCAATTCATTTGCATTCTTTGTTTCAATTGTATTTTTTATTTTATCAAAAGGATATTTCAAATGAACACTTTCAAGTTCTTTATTAATTTTCAAAACATTTTTTATACAATTAATCAAAGTTGACTGATTATTAGATAATAATTCTTCTCTCTCTTTGAAGATTTTTTCTTTTTGACCTAGTTTGGTTGAAGAGTTGCGGATAGCTATATTTAATAAATTTTGTATCTGCTCCAGTACTTTTTCTTTAATCTCTCTTTCTTCAAAAGCATCAATTTTATCATTTATCCTATCTAATAAAAACAAATATTTATTAATAATTTCTTCTACTATTTCTTTAAATTCAAAATCCAGCGTTTTATCAATGTCATTAAAATATTTTAAAATTTCATCTTTTTTTAAAATTATTTTTCTATCATTTTCTATAATTAAATGTGTTTTTAATGAATTTGGATTCGTCATATTCTTGGGTTTTAATTTAAACATGCTCTTTTTAACTGGATTAGCATTTAAAAATTCAATACTTGTGAAAATATTTCTTAAACTTTCGCTTCCTAATTTTTTCTCATCTTCCAAATCAGACATTAATTCACTATATTTATTACAATCTAAAATGAAGTCACTAATCAATGAATTCACATAAGATCTATTAGAGATTTTGAACACATCTCCTAATTTCTCATGATTATTTACATATTTCATTATTTCAGTATAAATATTTGGTATTTCTACAACTTTGAATTCTTTATAATTATTGGGAACTGATTTAATTTCTAAAAGAGCCCCCTTCCCAACTTTAGAAAAATATGCACTTTCTCCCTTTTTCTTGCTGTTATTTTTGACATCTTTTAAATCATTTCCTGTAATGCTCCTGAATATTTCATTAAGTAATAATGTTTTTCCAGATCCTGATCCACCAATAATAACATTTAATGCTGGAGATAACTCTAATGTCATATCGTTTCTAAAATTCTTATTATTATGTATCTTAATTGATTCTAAATATTTACCTCTGGATATTAGTTCAGATTCATGCGCCATTCTTGTTTTATGATTTCTAACAGAAATCTCTAACCCTCTATATGTTGGCTCCGAAAAAATATAATGTTTAACTCTATCAATAGCAACTTTTCTTCGTTGCACATCATTATCAAACTTATAATCTGACCCAACATAACAAGCGGGATACTGATAATCATCTAATAAAAGTTCTTCGATTTTACCATAAATTGAATATTTATTATAATTCTGTGTGTTCTCAAATATGACTGGAACAGAAATTCCATTTTTTATCATATTAATCACCCAGTCTTCCGCTTCTTCCACTGGTTCTATATCTTTTGACGGATAAATCCCTTTGTTTTTCATTACATGAGGAATAAAAATAAATTCCATATTTTCATGTAATCTCGCAAACTCATCTTTATCTAAAAATTTTTTTTGAGATTTATTAGTAATAATTTCATTTAGTCTATATGAAAAACATACTATATCATTTTGTGGATTCAAGATTGTAATTGCATGCACATCTTTTGTATCAAATAAATAATCTATTTCCACTCCTGGTAAATAGTTAACATTGTTTTTCTTACATATTAATGCATGTTTAATGTGATCAACAATATTCAAAGTATTATGATTAGTCACCGCTTTTAACTCAACACCTTCTTCTATCAAAACATTTTCAAATTTTTCATGAGTATACAAACTTTTAGGTTCTTTACCATCATATGTAATCTCATGTAGTGTATGTTGATGTAAATCTATTTTGTGCCATCCTTTCATTTTTTCACCCCTTAAAAACATTATCATTTTTAATTATGAAATTCATTTTCTAATAATATAACGGTATATCACCATTCTGTATTATTTCCTTCAAATAATAAATTAATCTATTGTACAAACTTCATGGAATGTTTCTTATATTATCAAAACAGTACATCATTGTTATAAAAACAAACCGCTATCTAATCCGTTTGTTAAGAAACACTCTCATTTTAACAAATTTCATTAATTACTTTTTTAATATTTCCAATCCAATAATTTATGTTTTTTTATCTCATCAAAATCTATTCTATATATTGTTAATCCTATGCCGAGAAGTTCAGTAATTTTTTGTAATTTAATCGACAAAGATACCTTAGAGTTAGTTCGTTCATCCAATCACTCATTAATATCTTTTAAAGATATACCAGAGTCATTTTTCCAATCGATATTCCCGTTACTTGTACGGCCAAGAATCACTGCAGAGGCGGCTGAAGGTGCATTAAATTCATAATCTTTTTCAAAAATATCATTTACAATAATTCCATCATCCACTAATTTATTCCTTAAATTGAAATAAGATCTTCCTCTTAATTCAAACGAAGAAACCATGTGATCAGATACTTTCGATCCTTTTAAAACTGTAAATCCACCAGAACTAACAAATCCTTTAGCATTTGCTCCACTTCCTTTACAATACAAATACACTGTTTTTTCGTCTGCATGTGGAACTGGTTCAAGAACTTTATATCCTAATGTATTAATAATTATCTTTACATTATCAATAAACTCTTCCATAGAAGCAATCTGAGATTCTTTCATCACTGTATTCTTATATGTATTTTTAGTTAATATCTGATAACGACCACATTCTCTTGCTATCTCAACAAATCTATTTTCTAAATAACGTATCAAAGCTTTATTTAAATCCCTTCCTGTAAAAACAACAGCTGAATTCCAATAGTATTTTTCTTTATCAGAATTATAATCTCTTAAATGTTGATTTAGTCTATCCAACACATTTTCAGCTTCTCCTATGTAAACAGAATCTATATCAGAATCTTCCTTACAAAATAAGAAATATACTCCCGCATTTCTAAGATCCTCACGATTACATTGTTGAACTTCTGTTCTAGGGATTTTAATTGCTTTACCATTCCAATTTGATAATTCAGCAGTTACTAAACTCTCTGCGGTCCCATTTACTAAAAATAACTCTATTGCTTTTCCATGAACCATAATATTACACTCCTATCAATCATTGGTTATCAGCCCACATCTCACATTGCATCATGACAGTTTGAACTGCATCATCCATTCCATCAGGTGGATATCTATGTATCTTTAATAATCTCTTAATCTTCATCCTCATATTTGCTCTTGCTGATTCTCTCTTCTGCCAATCAATAGTACTGTTTTTACGAAGTGTATCTGCTAGTTCCTTAGTTATTGCAATTAACTCTTCATTCTCATAAAAATCTTTAATTGCTTGTGGCTTTGTTAATGCATCATAAAAAGCTAATTCATCAGCTGTAAGACCTAACTTATTACCTTCATTTTGTGCATCAGTAATTTGTTTTGCTAATGTTAAAAGTTCTTGTATTACTTCCTCATTTGTAATCATTCCGTTAATATAACGATTAAGTGTCGCTTTTATAATTTCGCTAAATTTTGCAGATTTTACAACATTGGTTCTCTTATATACAGCTACTTGATCTGCTATTAATCGTTTTAACAACTCAATAGCTAGATTTTTTTCTTTCATTTTTGCGACATCTTCAAGAAATTTAGGATCAAACAATGAGAACTCTTCCTTGATCGATGAAAAAAGATTGATTACTCCATCACTTTTAATGCTTTGCTTTAATAATTCATTTATTCTTTCATTAATATCTGGCAAGGATAGCTTCTGACCATTACCATTATTCATTAATCGATTTACCATGACACGAATTGTTTCAAAAAAGGCTGCCTCAAAACGATTTTCTTCATTCACAATAGATGAACACAATGATAATGCTTGATGCATTAATAATGCTTCCTTCACAAAAATATCTTTATCTTCTTCTCTTACTGGATCAATAATGAAGTTTACTGCACCAGAAATTACTTTTGCTCTTTGTAATTCTGTTCCAGTTTTAAATAAACTATAATCATAACCATAGAACAAATCTTGGCAAACTGATAATTTTTCCAAGAATTTAGGATATGCTATATCTACGATATTCATATCTCCATAATTCTTTTTATCTCTTGTTGTATAATCATTCATTGCTTGTTTTAAAGCTCCTGCAATACCAATATAATCAACAACAAGTCCACCTTCTTTATCTCCAAAGACACGATTAACTCGTGCAATGGCCTGCATCAAATTATGTCCACGCATTGGTTTATAAACATACATTGTTGCTAATGATGGTACATCAAATCCTGTCAGCCACATATCCACAACAATTGCAATTTTCAAAGAACTACTATTATCTTTAAATTTCTTAGCTAGTTCTTCTTTATGCGCTTTATTTCCAATAATTTCATGCCATTCTTCAGGATCTTTATTCCCAGAAGTCATTACTACAGCAACCTTTTCTTCTTGTTTCCAACGAGGTCTTAATTCAAGTATTTTTTCATAAATCTTCATTGCAATCGGTCTAGAATATGCAACAATCATGGCTTTACCTGTTAATAAGTGTTCACGATTTTCTTCATAATGATAAATGATATCATTTACCAAAGAATCTATCGTACTATCATTACCAAGAATAGCTTCCATTTGTCCTAGTTTTTTCTTACTCTTTTCAATAACCACTTCATCAGCATTACTAGCCATTAAATCATATTCATCATCTATAATTTTTAAAGTATCTTCATCCAAATTTAATTTTACAACACGGCTTTCATAATACACTGGTCTTGTTGCTCCATCTTCTACCGCCTGTGTCATGTCATATATATCAATATATTTACCAAAAACTTCCGTAGTATTACGGTCTGCTGAAGAAATAGGAGTTCCAGTAAATCCAATAAAAGTCGCATTAGGTAAACTGTCACGAATAATTCTAGCAATTCCTACTGTACGTTTTGCTATTTCTTCGCCTTGTTCATTTTTAGTCATTTTTATTTTTTCAGTTAATCCATATTGCCCACGATGTGCTTCATCTGCCATTACAACAATATTTCTTCTATCAGACAATGCAACACCATATTCTTCAAACTTTTGCATTGTTGTAAAGATGATTCCATTAGCTTGTCTACCTTCTAATAATTGCTTTAAATGATCTCTGCTTTCTGCTTGAATAGGAGTCTGTCTTAAAAAGTCTTTACATTTACTAAATTGTCCATATAGCTGATCATCTAAATCATTTCTATCAGTAATAACAACAATAGTTGGACTATTTAATGCTCTTTGTAATAAATGGGCATAGAATACCATGGATAATGATTTTCCACTTCCTTGTGTATGCCAAAATACTCCTGCTTTTCCATCGGTTTGTGTTGCATTTTGTGTCGAAACAATGGCTTTTTTTACTGCGAAATATTGATGATATCCAGCTAATATTTTAAAAGTTTTAATTCCTTCATTTGAAAAACAAATAAAATTTTTAATAATATCTAACAATCTTTCTTTTTCAAAAATTCCTTCAAAAAAAGTATCGAATTGAGCAAACTTATCATTTACTCGATTTCCATCTTTGCTCTTCCATTCCATAAAACGATCTTCACCCGAAGTAATCGTTCCTGCTTTTGATACAAGATGATCACTCATCACACAGATGGCATTATAAATAAACATTGAAGGAATCTCATGCATATAGTTACGTAATTGACGATAAGCCTCTGAAGCATCTGTTTCTTCTCTAGAAGGAGATTTTAATTCCATTACTACTAGTGGCAATCCATTAATAAACAATATAATATCTGGTCTTTTATTACTACTCTCAATAAACGTCCATTGGTTAGCCACAATAAATGAATTATTATTTACATTATCATAATCAATCAAATAAACAATCGAAGACTTATCTTCACTACCATCAAAATAACGAACAGGTATGCCATTTTGAAGATAATCCATAAATACCATATTCTTTTGAACCAATTCACCATTTTCAAAGTTTTTTAACTTATACAATGCATCATCTATTGCAGTATGAGGCAATCCATTGTTAATTCTTTCAATTGATTCTATTAAGATATCTTCGTATAAAGGGCTATAAAAATTTCTTTCGATATTTGGTCCGTAAACATGTTGATATTGTAAGTCATTTTCAAATAAATCTATTATTGAATTTTCGTAACTTTCTTCATTATATCCTTGATACATGATTCTCACTCCTTTATTCTCAGATATTTTTCAATTTTTTCAAAGACGAGCTTATCTTCCATTTCTTTAATCCTATTTAAAAATTCATTTTTTACTTTTTCAGTACTATCTGAATCAAAAAAATATTTTTCAAATTCAGGATTACTTTTAAATGATGAAATATCATTATTTTTCAAATCACTGCCCATTAATATTTCTATCATCAATTTATAATACACATCAGCTATTCTCGTTAATATATATTCACTATCTCGATCAAGCAATAATGAATACTGTTTGATAATTCTTTTTTGTCTACCAATATAAGTTATAAAATTTCTTTCATACTCGTCTAAATCACTATCTTTACAATCAATAATCTGATACCCTATCAACTGTTTATGTTCATCATAGATATTCTTTATATTTAATCCAATTTTCTTTTGTATTTCTTCATCACGATCACCGCTATACATAAAAACAATTAAATAATGTCTAGATTTTGTTATAATACTTAATTCGTCAATATCTGATTTTTTTATTTTTGAAAGTGCATTCCCAAAATCTTTCAATTCAGATACTATTTCACGCAATTCCCAACGTTTTTCAAATAAGGAAATATCATTTTGACTTTTAGCAATTTTTTCAGGAACTTTAATAGCAACAATAATTGCTATTAAAGAAGTAAAAACTCCAGTCCAAGAAGCACATACTGAAAGAGCATCCCAATTATTATCTAAAGAAGGATTATATGAAATTTGAAAGCCAAAAATATATGACATAACTATTCCTATTATTATTACTAAAACTATCATAAATATAGATTCAATTATTTTCTTTTTCATATATTCCCCCATTTTTTACATCAATGATGTGTTTTGCTTTATACTCAAAATTGTTTTTTTCTCTTCTTGATTTTCTAATTAATATTTTATTAATTGCAGTATATACAATATAATACAAACATTGTTTGAAAGTATCTATCTTCAAATGTATTAACTTGTGCATCCGTTATATCGTTTATTAATATTTTTGAATCATAGATATCATGGTTATAAAGATTCATTACAGTATAAAAAACCAAATCCATTATCCACCAACAAACTATTTCTTCATCTGTATCTATAGAAGATAACTTTTGATCTTGCCATACATAATCAAATGGTGGTTTTGGTTTACCAATACATAAATCTGATTTGTCTATATACAAATTAAGATACTCATTAATATAATTTCCAATATTTAACTTGCCATCTGTAAAACAAATCTTTGAAAATTGTTTAAATTTATTGACCGGTTCAAAAATTCGTGGAGTTCTTTCCCATTTCTTTTCCTTATAATGTTCAAAAGCTCTATGAAAATATTTTGCGTTATCATACAAATAATCACGTTGAGCCAATTGAAATTTTTTAATATCGTTTCTTAGTGACTCTATGGCTTTATCTATCCAATTTATATCATCAATAGTACGTATATTGTATTGTTCAACACGCATTATTTCATTTTGTAATTCTATAGAACATTTACAAAAATTCGTGTATATTTTACGAGTATGTTTTTGATGTCTAGATAAGTTACTAGCAATAACACACCAAGGCAAATAATCAATCTCTTCTGCATTATCTATTAAAAACCTATGTGCTTCTTCCTCTAATTTTCTTTTTTGTTCATTTTCTTCCATCATTTCTATTTCCTGTTCATGTCGTTTTTGTAACCAATATATTCTAAACGAAACAAAAATTGTTGCACCCAAAGAAAGTAAACCTATTATAATTTGTATTACATTACTATATTTATCTACCCATTCAATCATTATAAACTCCTTTTGTTTTTATAAACAATAATTTAGCGGCTTAAAGCTCAACATCAGACACATTAATCTCGCCGGACATTAGCTTTGGTAATAATGCGTCTCTAAGTGCTATCAAATTATCTGTTTCGATTTGATTTGCCTTAATCTTTGCAAACATTGGTGCGGCGAAGTCGTGAAACTCTTTCAATTCAACATCGGTAGGTACAACAAATGGCATACCTTTGATTATTTTTGAATTTACAGCTGTTGCGATTGAAGATGTACTACCCATAGTTTGATAGTTAAAGCATTTCAAATAACAATAGAGATATTCATTTATTTCTTTCTTGTCAGTTTTGAAATGTGCAATCGCTTCATTGGTGGTCATCTCACCGTTTGTAATTGCAATTCTGCCAACAGTAAGCTTGAAGCTGAGTAAAACCGTGTTATCAGGTACTACTTTAACATTATGACGGTCAACTGCTTCTTTCGTAAGTTGTTCAGAACTACTATTTATATAAAGACCGCAATTACCCATATCAGAAATAGATACCCAAGTGACATCTTGAGGATTAGTGCTAAACCATTGCGGCTCCTTCCTCGGTGGGGTTTTACCGATAGAAATATCAAAATATTCGTCAGCACGACAAATTCTTCGCTCATCGTTGATGGTATCAACAAATCTATTTCGATATAAAGTTAGAACTTGCTGCTCTAAATTATTGTTTATGTCTATATTATTTTTTATTTTCAAATCAATAGAATCTAATATACTAACAACTTTATTTTGATAATTTCTCGGAAATACCGGGATAGGCAAAGTACCGTATGTTTTTGCATTGATATTGCCACGTGTGCTACCAGTATTAAAAGAATGAATCCAGTCTTTATAGGCTTTAGATTGACAATAATACTTAACAAATTTTGGATTGACTTTTTTAACGTCTAAACTAAATTTAATCAAAAAACCAGCATAAACCAATTCTCCATCCGTTTCATCATAAAAATAATTCCTTCCTGTGCTTGCTCCTGTTCTTGCAAATACAATATCATTCTTTTTTAAAGTATAGTTATACGCTTTTTTATCAGCCACTGACATTAAATTTGATTTATCCAAATTCCCGTCATCTTTAATATCGGTAATTCTTAAATAAGTATATAACTCATCAGAATATGGAACTGCCGAAGCTGCAATACCGTATGATCCTTTTCCGTCTAAAGATAGCTCATTTAATGTTTTTATTTCGTAATTCATTATGTAAACTCCTATCCTATATATTTTTTATGTGCAATTTTTACATTACTTTGTTTAACCATTGCATATTGCAATGTTGTATCGATCTTTTGATGTCCTAATAATTTTTGTAATTGTTCAATGGGCATTCCTTTATCAATTGCCTTTGTTGCTAACGTCCTTCTAAATTTGTGAGGATGTGCTTTATGGATATCTAATTTTCTTCCCATCTCTCTAATTCTTGTTTCTATTCCACTAATACTAATACGATTAAATGGCTTTCTTAAAGTAACAAATAATGCATTATTATCATCACTTCGACTATTTAAATAATTTTGTAAATGTACTTTTGTTCTAGCATCAAAATAAACGATACGCTCTTTATCACCTTTACCAAACACCACACATTCTCTTTCATCAAAATTTATGTCACTTTTATTTAACAACACTAATTCTCCAACACGCATCCCAGTTGAAGCCAAGATATCAATTAAAGCTAAATCACGCAAATTATCACAATTATCTCTCATTAATTCTAATGATTCATCACTATACGTTTCTTTAATAACAGAAGCAGATTTAACTTTATGTATTCTTCTAACAGGACTTTTTATAATAAAGTCTTCATCCTCTAACCAAGAAAAGAAACTAGATAATATTCGTCGTATGTTATCAATTGTCACTCTACTTGATCCATGTTTTTCCTGATATTGTGTTAAATAATTTCTTAAATCATTAGTTGTAACATTTTTAATAGATTTATTTATTGAATTAAGTACTATCTCAATAGTTGATTTATAATATTTAAGTGATTTTTCAGAGCATCCTTCTAATCTTTTAGCTGATAAAAATGAATCTATATAGTGCTGATTCGTTTTGTCATTTGTTTCACTTTGAATCTCTTCAATTTGGTAATTAGACAATACTTTTATAAGTGTGCAATTTAATTTTTCATATTGGTTATCATCTAAGCATGTAACCATATCATGTAATATCATATTTTTTATAATTTCATTCATATATATTCTCCTTTTTCGAGAACACATAAAGAGTGGCTGTTCTTCTATTAACCCTTGCCACTCACAAGAGCTTTACATATATAAACAATAATTTAGAGCAGCAAGCTCAGGCTATCTTTTCAAATGAGTTTTTAACTCTTGAAACGCTACCTGATGGTTGGAAGCAAGCCAGTTTGATAGATATTGCAGACTATCTAAACGGTCTTGCTATGCAAAAATATCGTCCAACTGTTGACGAAACAGGCATTCCGGTTCTTAAAATCAAAGAACTTCGTCAAGGCTGTTGTGATGATAACAGCGAACTGTGTTCTCCAAACATTAAAAGTGAGTACATCATTCACGATGGCGATGTTATCTTCTCTTGGTCAGGCAGTCTGTTAGTTGATTTTTGGTGTGGTGGTATCTGCGGCTTAAATCAGCATTTATTCAAAGTTACATCAAACAAGTTTGATAAGTGGTTCTACTATGTTTGGACAAAACACCATCTTGATCGCTTTATTGCCGTTGCTGCCGATAAAGCTACAACAATGGGACACATCAAGCGTGATGAACTTTCAAAAGCAGCGGTTCTCATACCCACCGAAGCAGACTACAAGCGAATTGAAGCTTTGCTTCAGCCAATTTACGATTTGATTATCGCAAACCGAATAGAGAACAAAAAGCTTGCTGAAACAAGAGACACGCTTCTTCCAAAACTTATGAGCGGAGAAATTGATATATCGGAGGTAGATTATGAATAGGAAAGACCTCTCAATACCTTTTAATGCACCGCTACATTCACAAGACACAGAACTGCAAACATACGGTTGCATAGCTAATAATCCGGATATATGCGGAAATAACGGATTACCGAATATCTGCGCCTTTTTCTCGGAAGATTGTATTTGTAAAAAACCGTCACGATCTTGGAAAAAGCAATATGCCAAACTTAAAGGCTAAGCCGCTAAATTATTGTTTATCTTCTCATTCTCTTTGATTTTTTCATCAATAGAATTTAACACCCCAACTATTTTTCTTTGAGTTTCCAGTTGAGGTAACCTAATTGGTATTTGTTCGATAACATTTCTTTTTGCAATATTTACTTGCACAGAACCACTTGAACGAGAAACAATAGCGTTATATCCAACCTTTGATGAAAAAAAATATTTCAAATAAAGAGGCAATACTTTGTCTGTATCTACTCTAAGTAACAGCAGTGCTTGACTAATAATTCCGTTAGGATCATCATCCTTAATAATAGAAACTTTACCTACAGTTCCTGAACAACTAATTATCAAGTCATCTTTTCTCACCTGAAATCGTTTCATTTCATTAAATTTTTGTTCATCAATATAATATCTAAATTCTCTACTATTATAGATAGCGTGTTGTTGTTCATAAACGGGTATACCATCTTCTTTCATATCTCCTCTTTTAAGAGCAGAACCAAAGGGACCTCTTATGTATCCTTTATCTACTAAAACTTCAGAAAGGATTGTCTCATTCCATTCATTCATAATTGTTATTCTCCCTATTACATATATTTTTTAATCAATCTAACAATTCCATATTTTTACACTACAGACTTTAAGATTGTACTTAATCAACATTGTTATAATCCATTTAGATAGAACTCTAAAATTATATTTTATATCCAATTGCCCCCAATTTCTTACGAATTTCATCTTCTAACTCGTGGGACTTAGCAAACATAACTGATAATTCAGAAGTAAGACGTTTCATCTTATCATCAAATGGTTCACCATCATCTTCTTGTTCCTCAATACCTACATATCTTCCTGGAGTTAAAATATAGTCTTGTTTTGCTATATCTTCTGTAGTCGCTATGGCACAAAATCCTTTTACCACTTCTAAGGTACCATTTTGAAATGATTCAAACGTGTCAGCTAGCTTTTTAATATCTTCAGTAGTAAAGTCTCTATGTTTACGATCTACCATATATCCCATTTTGCGTGCATCAATGAAGAGAGTTTTTCCTTTTTGTGTTTTATTTTTACTAATAAACCATAATGTTACAGGGATTGTAACACTATAAAATAATTGTGTTGGTAATGCTACAATTCCTTCGATTAGATCTGCTTCTATAATATTTTTTCGAATTTCTCCTTCTCCTGATGTTTGAGATGATAATGCGCCATTAGCTAATACTAAACCTATTTTTCCATTTGGTGCTAAATGGTGAATCATATGTTGAATCCAGGCAAAGTTTGCATTTCCTTCAGGTGGTAAGCCATATTTCCAACGAACATCATCTTTTAATTTATCCTGTCCCCAGTTTTTCAAATTGAAAGGGGGATTTGCCATGATAAAGTCTGCTTTTAATGTTTTATGTAAATCATTAAAGAATGTATCCGCATGATATGGGCCAAAGTCTGCATCAATACCTCTAATTGCCATATTCATCTTAGCCATTTTCCATGTATCAGCGTTTGATTCTTGACCATAAACCGATATTCTATTTCTATTACCAGAATGTGCTTGTAAGAACTTTACACTTTGTACAAACATTCCCCCTGATCCACAACATGGATCATACACTCGACAATCTTCAAAAGGTTTCAATATTTCAACAATTGTTTTGACAATACTAGAAGGTGTGTAAAACTCTCCACCTTTAGTTCCTTCATATGCTGCAAACTGTGCTATGCAATATTCATATGTACGACCTAATATATCTCGATCTCCATCAATATCTTCCATATTCACTTCGTTTGTAAATAAGTCAACAACTTCTCCTAATACTCGTTTATCTAAATCAGGGCTACCATATATCTTTGGTAATACATTTTTAAGGCTCTTATTTTCATCTTCGATTGCTCTCATTGCATCATCTAATACAGTTCCAATTTCAGGTGTATGTGCTGCAGAAGCAATTACATTCCAACGTGCTTTTTCAGGTACATAAAATATATTTTCTTCTATATATGCATCTTTATCATTTTCAAAACCATAACCTTCTTCTACTAGTTCATTGTATCGTTTTTCAAATGCACTAGAAATGTATCTTAAAAATATCAAGCCAACAATCACTTTACGATAATCTGCTGCTGGAATATGCCCCCAAAGAACACAGGCTGCATCCCATATTTGTTTTTCAAATCCTATTTTTGTATTGTCTTTTGCCATCACTATTTCTCCTTATCTTCTGATATAAATTCAAGAATATCATCTATCTTACAGTCTAAAGTACAACATATTTTACCTAATACATCTAATGATACATTTTTATTTCGAGAAAGTCTCGCCATCGTATTTTGACTAATACCTGCCATCTTAGCAAATTCCATTTTTCTAATCCCTCTATCAATCAATAATTTAAAAAATTTGTTGTAACATACTTTCATAGATTATCCTCCATATTATTTATAATTATATATTTTATTTGTAATCATTTATATATTTTTCTTGCACTTTTACAAGTTTTTTATCAATTTCGATAATATAATTACCATTACTACACTTTAATTTAGTCAATTCTGAGACAAATGACTAAATTGAAGACCAAAATGATTAAATTAAAAGAAGTAGGTTCCCCTACTTCAATCCATTTCATTCCAGATAATTTCTTCCACACAATTTTTGATATTATTCATCTCTTGAACCCATTTCATTTGGTCTTGTTCTTTCAATTCTTCAGTTATGTTTTTTGATACTTTGTATTGTTCAACAGGGGTTTCATATCGCTGGTTTAACTCTTTATCCATACGAATCAGTTCTTCATTTAGCTCATCTCTTGCTCGTAAGGCTAGGTAATGTCCTGGATGTTTTTCCTTTAATATTCTTAAATATTCTCTTCCAAATCTAGATAAATTTGGTAAAGGTCTTTCTTCTTTTAATGACGGAAATTCATAATCCCCTACTGTGTTATACTTGATTTCTTTCATGATTTTATCCTCCTATCTTGCACCTCTTTGTTTAATTTTCTTTTGTGCTATTCTTTCGATATCTTTATCAAAACTACGATTCCTGATGTTCTCACACGCTTTGATTTGAAGCCTTAGTTTCTTTATTTCTGGTGTAAATAACTTTGCTTTTGCTGACCATTCTTCTTTTTCACCCATCGTTCTTGATCGTTGTCGTTGATAATAACAACCTTGTCTTTGTTTTAATAAGTCATTCAGTTCATCTTGTTTTTGTTGTTGATAATTATTTAATTGATCAATATCTTCTATCTTGTTCTTGGCAAGAAGTTCGATTTCTCTAGAGTATTGATCCATTTTCTTGAGTGCTTGTCTTGCTTCTTTAGAGATATGTTGCTTTCTTGTAGGTAAGATATTAATTGAAATAAGATAAGCAACATGGATTCCTGCTAGCTTAGGTAACTGTTTTCTTTTATAAAGTTGATAATATTCCTTACAACGATAATAACTTTGTGTATGTTCAACGTTTTGAGGAAGGATCCATTTGTCAGTCAATCTTTCTTCAATTTCATCAAGATGATACTTTTCTCCTAACAATTTTAGATAGATTGGTTCATTACAATATGGATGATAAACGACATCTTCTCCATCGATTCTTTCGAACTCATACCCTTTCTTTTTCATATTACCCTTTAAATCTTTAATACAATTACTCTCTTTTACAAGAGCATCTATATCCTTTTTTATGTCATTCATATAGGTTTTCATGATATGATAATTCAACTTTTTTGAATCGTATGATGGATCTTCAATGATAGATAATCCATATTCTTTGCATAATTCATCAGACGTATTTCTCATGTTCCAGTAATCTTTTTTTGTATTACAGAACCGTTTTCCATCGATGAATGAAGTTGAATTTAATAAGATATGATTGTGAATATGGTCTTTATCTAGGTGTGTGCTAACGACAACTTCATAACGATTTCCAAACACTTTTTGTGCAAGTTTTACTCCAATTTCATGTGCAACATTTGCATCGACCTCATCTATTTTAAATGATTGATAGCCATGAAATGCTACGATTCTTTTATGATCATGGAATAATTTCTTAGTCAACTGCATCGATCTTAATGGATCAAATGCATCGCAATTAAGACAAGTTACATACTGTTTTTGTTTAATCTTATTATCTTGGCTGATGTAATCCAAGACCGTTTGCATCGTCTTTTTTTCATCTTCGACATATTTGATGACATTATCCAAACGATCTCGGATAGCCCAAATTGACGTTACTGCTTTAATCAGCCCCTTACTTTTTCATCAAGATTTTTTATCATTTGTCTTAATTCCTCGATTGTTACCTCAATGATTTTTGAAGATATTTCTTGTCTATTATTCAACGTTCTAGCAATCTGATTTAAGTTATTACCGATATGATTGAACTCATTTTTTAACTTATAATACTCTAAATCAGGTGGTACTTTTATCTCTTTACCTAATATACAAGCTCTAGAAAATGCTTCTCTACTTAATTTTGTTTTTCTTAATTTCTTAACCAATATTTCAAATTCATCTTCATTGAATCGTATCTTAATTTCATGATTTCTTTTCATATGAACCTCCAATCTTGCTGGTCGTACCAGCTTTTGATTTTGTATTTTGGGGACAAAATACGTTGCTTGCTAATACATAAAATCTTAAATTTAACTTATTTAAGGAGTGACGGTGTGACGGTCAAAAGGTATTGCCCGACAATCGTCACATCGTCACTAAATTTCTTCATTTCCGTGATAGCGAAGACATATCATTCGTGCTTTATTTGTTCGTGGACGTTTCTCATAAGAGATGAACGTAGTCTTCAACAAGTCCTCATTCTTTGCTAATAACACTTGCAATTGCTTTCCAGTTAAAGCTAAAGAAAGTAGCGAGGATAACTCTTCATGAGAACCAATAAATTCTTTTTTTCGAATGATAAAATTAATAACTTTCATAACATTCTCATCAACATCACCATCATCCTCATTTTCAGTGATTTCTAAAATCATACTATCATTTTGTAATAGTGTCATTTCATCATCTGGTATATCTTTCCCTTGTATTGCTAACTGTCGTGTCTTAGATAAATGGTTTTTCTTATACATAACAAGGATTGAATCAGACCCGGCTGTTAAACCTCTACTTCCATAGATTGAATCAAAAGGATGGTTGATATCTACCTCTTTTTTTACATGTGTTATTAAAATAATCGCAATATGATATTTACAAGCTAATTCATGATAAGCTGTCGCTTCAGCATACTCACTATCATAATCTCGATCTTTTGATTTTCTTATCTTATGGAATGTATCAACCACTACAAGTTTTAAATCTGCATTTCTTTGAAGCTCTTGTTCAATTCTTAATTCTAAATCATACAAATGATTTGGCTTTAGAATATCAATAAGAAATTTATCATTTGGGTCTACTTGCATTCTTTGCAATCTTTTTTTGATTTTTGTCTTTTTATCTTCAAAAGCAAGATAGACCGCTGTTCCTTTTTGTACTTTCCTCCCTAAGAAATTTTTACCTTCTGCAATAGCATCACATAGCTGCAATCCAAAAAAAGTTTTTCCTGATTTTTGTGGTGCACCTAAAAGAGTTAGGCCTACCGATATCATATTTTCAACAATATCATCTTCATCATCATCTTTAGAAGCATAAAGTTGTGTTAAAGTAAAAGATTTTTCATACTCAATTTCGTTTCGTAATTGAACTATACCTTTTTTATATTTTAGTGTACTTTGAATAATACGTTCTATTTCTTGAATTTCTAATGGTGGTTGGCATTTCACTTCATTCTCTTTCTTAATACATTCTTTGATGGCTACATCACTAAAACCCTTTTGTTGTAAGAAACACGCCATACGAAATAGATAATCGTTCCTACATCCTTCATTAATGACATTTTGGCTCATAAATGAACTCTCTCGGTTTTCTTTATGTCTATTTAAAAAGTTTCGTACTGCATCATTTATTTTAGAAACCGGTTCTTTATTAATAAACTGATATTTATTGCCATTTATCATACTAGGTGGTGCTACAATGTAGCCACCTTTTCCTCGTATATCAATACCATCATACAATCCTGTACGTGTTTTAACTTCTTGGCGATCATCATAATAGTAAAGATGAAATCCCCCTGAGGGAGATTTCACCATTTTTGTGGTAGGTAATTCTTTTCCATATTGTTTTAAAGATTCAATTCCATTATGTTGGTTTTTTATATCAACATCTATAACAAATAGTTTTTCGCCCGTTACGATACCAATATTATATTGTGGATTTGTACCCCACCAATATTCAATAGTATCTGAATTCGTGGTTGCTTCTTCTATCCATGAATGAAGAACTTGCTTTCCTTTACTGTCTGGCGCCAGTGGAAAGACTCGTAACCCTTCTTTAGCATAGGCTAGTGCACTTTCTTTTAAACTAGGCATGTGTTCCACCATACCACTTTTCATTAAAATATCTTGCAGGGACTTTACCAGAAATAACTAAATATCCTTGTTCTTCTAAATAATCATTCATCTCTCTCATCACTGCATAAGCTTTACTTTTACTAACTCCTAATAATTTAATTACATCGTATATATCATAATAACTTTTTTCAATTTCCATAATTTCTATTCTCCTTCTTTTAATATACTATCAATACTTACATCTAACGCATCAGCAATCTGTCCGATAGTTTTGAGTTGCCCAATCCTTTGACCTCTTAATATTGCAGAGATCGTACTATAAGACAAGTTGTTGATTTTACAAAACTCCTTTACTGATAATTGACGTTCTATCAGTAAGATTTTAATTCTTGTTGAGTCAACTTTCATATTCCCACCTCCTTTTATACTCAATTTGAGTTATTTTCAATTAAATAATAGCATATATTAGGTTGTTGTCAATATAAATAACTCATTTTAAATAATTTTCATATATTTTTATTCAAAATGAGTTATATTTATTTACAAGTTGTACAAATTTGATATAATTAACTCAAGAAAGGAGGTTAAATACATATATATGGCTACTTTTTCAGATATACTAGCAAGAGAACGTAAGAAAAAAGGTCTATCTAAAGCCGAGTTAGCCAGACGGCTCAATATCCCTTATACAACTTATCAAAATTATGAAAATGGTCGTGAACCAAAAATAGATGTTATCAAACAAATATCTGATGAACTATCTATTTGTCCGAGCATATTTTTTGACTTAGAGAATACTGATTTTCTTTTTGATCATAGCTACCATCCTGTACAACACGACGAACTAAATGATATTTTATTGTACGATTCTGGTAAATTCTTTGACATGAAAGAAAATTTTGATAAAGAACATGAAAAAATAGAAGATTATGAGATAGATATTTACACAAATTTTGATGAATTCTATACATTACTAAAGGATTTTCGTAAACTCTCTTTTGTTTCTGTTGATCAGTCTCAATTTGAACAATTGCGTAATGATGCTTATCTTCTCATTAATAGAAGTTTACAAGATGCTCAATACCAATATCAAAAAGTTGTATATGAATCTCAATTTATGAATGAAGAAACAATTAATCAATATAAAGCAAATAATCCAAATTATAAGAAAGATATTATTTACAAAGTTCTCTTTACAAACAAAGAATTAGACCTTGATTTAGAAGATGATCAATCAATTGATACGATGTATCGTGTCGCATTAAAAAAATATTACAGTAAATAAAAAAAGCACTCCAGCGCCAACTAGAGTGCACAGCATGAAAAAGAATTACCTACCACAGCAATCATTTTTCATGCTCCAATTTTAACATGAAAAGGAGCTAAATACAATGCCAACATATTATGATAAGAAAACCAAAACTTGGTTTTGTAAGTTTTATTATACTGATTATAAAGGTGAGAAAAAGCAAAAGAAAAAAAGAGGATTCAAATTACAACGTGAAGCTAAAGAGTTTGAACGACATTTTCTAGAACAACAAAGTGCAGATCTTAATATGTCATTTGAAAACTTTGTAAGACTTTACCAAGATGATATGTCGCCTCGACTGAAACCAAAGACATTACATGTTAAAAACAATATTATTGAGAAAAGGATTCTTCCTTTTTTTAAACAATATCAAATGAATGAAATTACTGCCATAATAATAAGACGATGGCAAAATGAGCTTATAAGCCAAAACTATTCTGAAGCATATTTAAAAAAGATGAATGGAATACTAAATGCCATTTTTAATCACGCTACAAAATATTATGACTTAAAAACGAATCCTTGTACTAAAGCCGGAAGCATTGGTAGCCATAAAAGCAAAAAAATGCAAATTTATACTATCGATGAGATGAAAACTTTATTAGAGAACGTACAGGACTATAATGATTACACTATATTCTCTACTCTTTTTTTCACAGGTATGAGAAAAGGTGAATTGTTTGCATTACAAAAAAAAGATATAGATTTAGATAAAGGAGTTATTCACATTACAAAATCATATCAACGTATTAATAAAAAGAATGTCATTACATCTCCTAAAACGCACAATAGCTATAGGGATGTTAGTATTCCACAATTCCTTGTAGATATTATTAAGCAATATATTGATAATCTCTATAAGCCAAAGGATGATGATTATATTTTTATGAATCATTACACAAAAGCAAGAGGGCGATTGAAATACGCACAAAGCAGAGCCAATCTTAATCCTGAGTTTACTCTCCATTCCTTTAGACATAGTCATGTTTCCATGCTTATTGAATTAGGTTATAGTGCACTCATGATAGCAGAACGTATAGGTGATACCGTTGAAACAACATTAAAAACTTACAGTCATTTATACCCTGATAAACAAATTCATCTCGTTAATAAGCTTGACGAATTAAACAATAGTACCAAATTAGTACCAGAAACTCCTCAAGAAACAAAAAAGCCTTGATTTTATCAAGGTTTTTTAATCACTATTATTCACCAACGTATGGTAATAAAGCCATTTGTCTAGCACGTTTAATAGCAACTGCTAATTGTCTTTGGTATTTAGCACTTGTTCCAGTTACACGTCTAGGAATGATTTTACCGTTAGCAGAAACAAATCTTTTTAATAATTCAACATCTTTGTAATCGATGTAATCAATCTTGTTCTTTGTAAAATAGCAAACTTTTTTTCTTGGTCTTTGTCTTTTGAATGCCATAAACCTTTTCCTCCTTAAAATTGAATGTCATCTTCCATGATATCAAATGAATCAAAAGAATTATCAAAATCTTTTTCTAATTCTACTGTTTTCATATCATAGAAGTTATCTTGTGATACTTGTGGTTGTTGTTGCTGTGCTTTTTCTCTAGCAGCTCTTGTTTCCAAGAACTGTACACTGTCACAAACAACTTCAACAACATACACTTTTTGTCCTTGTGCGTTGTCATAACTACGTGAACGAAGTCTTCCTTCGACACCAACTAAAGATCCTTTTGAACAATATTTTTCTACATTTTCAGCAATTTTATTCCAAACAACACAGTTAATATAATCTGCTTGTTGTCCATCTGCTGAATTATAGTTACGATTAAGTGCTAAAGTAAAACTTGTCACTGCAGCACCACTATTTGTTCTTCTTAATTCTGGGTCTCTTGTCATTCTTCCAACTAATACAACACGATTAATCATCAGAACTCACCTTCTTATTTAGATCTTCTAAGAGTCATATGACGGATAACGTTTGCATTGATACGTGATAAACGTTCAAATTCAGAAATATTTGCTGGAGTTGTTGTTGTATCAATTACAACATAGTATCCTTTCTTATAATCCTGAATTTCATAAGCAAAATCACGCAATCCCCATTCGTTGACATTATCTACAGTTCCTTCACCATTTGTTAAAACATTTTTGAAGTTTTCGATTAATGCATTTCTTGCTTCTTCTTCAACATCAGGTTTTACAATAAACATGATTTCGTATTTATTCATCTTTTTACCTCCTCCTATGGTCTAATGGTCTATATTTAAAATATAGACAGGCAGTAAATTTATTACATGCTTATGTAATATATCATATCTTTCCACTTTTGTCAATTGAATAGAAAAAATTACCTTAAATTCAATATTTTTTAAAATGAACAAAAATATCGATGAATGTCATCACCGATATTTTTATAAATTATTTTGCTTCTTTCTCTGCAACCTTATTAGAAACAATAACGAATGGTGCATAAATGGCAACACCTACAACAATAATAACTAATTGAACAATGGCTCCTCTAATATCTCCTGTTGATAAGAATCCAGATAATAGCGGTGGTGTTACCCATGGGATTGGTACCATTGTATATCCAACTAAACCTAAAGCAGTTGCAAAATAAGCAATTAATGTTGAACAAATTGGAACAATACAGAATGGGATTGCGTAAATTGGGTTATATACAACTGGTAAACCAAACATAATTGGTTCAGAAATATTGAATATACTAGGCACAACTCCAATTTTAGCAACACTTCGTTCATCAGCACGTTTAGAGAAGATAAACAATGCTATAACCAAACATAACATTGTTCCTCCACCACCCATGTAAACAAAGACATCTAGGAATGATTGAGTTACGATATTTGTTGGTGCTAAACCTGCAGCAACAGCTGCACTGTTTTCTGTTGTAGCTTGTAATAAAATTGGTCCTGATATAGCTCCAAAGACGAATGCTCCATGAACACCAAAAATGAATACAAATGTTGCCAAGAAAACATACAATAATATTCCTGGTAAAGATTGGAATCCTGATTGTAATGGTGTTTGTAAAAATTTAACCATCACATCAATAATTGTAGATCCTGAAATCCAGCGTGTTGCAACTTCTAAACATGCAAAGATACTAATGACAATAACAGCTGGAACTAAACCATTAAATGCTTTAGCTACTCCTGTTGGAACACTTTCCGGCATTTTAATTTTGATTGCATCAATTGTTTCTAATTTACACATTAATGTTGCACAAATTAATGCTGCCACAACTCCAATCAACATTGCTGATGAACCAGTCACTGATGATTGTAAAACACCTGTTGTTGTAATAGTTGCAGTCGTATCAACAGCATCTGTTAAGCTTACTGAATTAGGTGCTAAAGCAATAAATGATGCTACTGAAATGATACCTTCTAATGGTCCATCACAATCATATGTTTTTGCTGTATAATATCCAATTAAAAATGTGACTAAAACACATAAGAAATCTAAAGTTCCTTTACTGACTTGAGTTCCAACTTCCATCAAAAACTTTCCAAAAGTTGTTGCTGATAATCCTGGAATTTGTCCAATAATAACATTATTAACAACTAAGAAAAATGCTGCTGCAATTGTCACTGGAATTGCAGAGGCAAATGCATCACGAATTGCACGAATATGTCTCTGATTAGAAATCATACCAGCGACTTCAACAAGTTTATTTATAAAACGACTATTTTCCATCATACTTATGTTCTTTCCTCACTTTCTATACTATATAGATCATATAAAACATCTAGCCATTTTCCGGCTAATCCTACCCATACTTCTTTATATGTTGCATTTGTAAATTGTGGCCAATAAGGCTCATCATCATTTTCCCACGTTTGAATTCCTACTGGTATTTCTCCTACCATCTCACCAGTTAATACACTATATTGACTGGCATAATGATGACCCTCGCCATATATCAATGATTGTCCAAATGGATTAAAACCAATAAGCCATTGCAATTGTCCTTCGGCAATTTCCATTAACTTTTGATCATGAAAATATTTTCCAATCAATGATGCTGCTTTTGCTTGTGAAAGAAGTATAGCGTTATTACCCCTAAACGAAAACCACACTGGGAATCGTTTTAAATAAAGATTCTGACTAATATGTTCACCTTGATAAAGCTGTTTGACATAATTTTCTTTTGCTTCATCACCAATTAATAAATGTTGACGTTGAAAACTTTCATCATCCTGATATTCATCATGCAGATAAACCCCACTAGATAACATCGGATAAGGTTGTGTATATTTTGATAAATAAACAAGATAATCTCCATATAGTTTTAAACGATTTTCATAAATGTCTTTATTCTTATCATCAACATGACATTCTAATACTGCAATTAAAGCACAAATATATAAATGTTCTCTTGATTGATGATTAAAATGTTGAATAACTTGATGTTTTTCATCTCTATAAAAGAAACCTTTTAATAAAGTTTGATCATATAATGGAATTCCATCTATTTCTTGGCATTCCAATAAATCTTTAACCCATTTTTTAACATATTCCTGATAAATATCAGAATATGTTAAACGATATAATTGACACCCACTCCATACCATTGTCGCAAGAAATAAACTCTTTGACATGTTATAAGTATGTTCCCAAAAGATGGGGTCATGTTTAAATCCATGTTTTTCAAATTCTATCAATGCAAATTGAAAATCCTCTTCAGCAATTTCTCTTGTCCTTGGATAAAGCCTATCATTCTTTCCCATTACACAAGCCATACTTGCTTCTATTCCAGCCAAATAGAAATTTTCATAAGCATTGTTGTGAACTCGACAAACTGTGTCATCTTTGTTTCCAATCAAACAATCTGACCAACGTGTGACTCCTGCACTCGTTGCACGATATCCGTCCTGAAATCTTGTTTTCAAAATAAAATCCAATCCCCATTGAGCTTCTTCTTCCAATCTCAATGATAACTGTAAATCTTCATCTTTAACTTTTTGACTCATTTGAAATAGTGCGAGAGTGACTTCTGCTGTTTGAACAAGCTGTTGGGAGACATCTCCTGCATCATGCCATCCACCATTGAAAATAATAGATACACCGTTATGATAAGCTATAATATCTTCATGGCAACTCCCATGCAAACCAGGAACAGGACAACCACATCTTTCACAAAAGATAAAATTTAATACGCGATAAATAGATTCATGCCATCTATGTTGATAAGAATCTATGGAAAATAATGGAGTTTGATGATTCCCTATTTTGATTCTATAAACCCCTTTTTTCTCTATTGAAGAAAAGTCTAACACAACATACTTTCCAATTGATGTTTCTATTCTTTGAATATCCTGAGAGAAAACTGTTTTCCCTTGTTCATCAATAATTTCAAAAAATTCTTGGTCAGTATCATTCATAATGGCAATTTTTCGAGCACTGACTTCATATCCATCGTGACTATAAATGATTTCACCCATTAATGGTTGCCATCCTTTATCAATAGTTGGGTAATCAGATTCTACAAGTTGAATTTTTTCAATGATATATTTTAAATGATTGACTGTCCCTCGATCATTACCATTAATAAGTACCGAAAAGGTTATTTCACTTATCGCATCTCTAGGTAATGAACTTATATCTATACTACATTCATTCCATTGATCATGAATAAGATTGGCCGTATGATAGCCTTCACGATTATATATGTCAGGCACCTTAATTTTGCCGTCATTTTTTATGCTAATCATAATATGTGGATTGACCATCCCAGGGCATATAGGTTTAATTTTTATATAAATACGATTATATTTTTCAATATTGAGATGATTAAGTTGTAATGTTACTCCTACCTGTCCATAGTTAGTATAATCTCCATCATCAGGAGCCCCTTCTGGCCAGGAATCATAAACTTGTGAAGATTCAAAAATCATTTGTGAATCTTTAATATAGCTTTTTCCACGCCCATAATGTTTCCATTGATATGTTTGATGTTCGGGAGAAAATAAAACTTCTTTTGATAAAATCTGGGCCTGTTGATCCATGGCTTCTAAAGATTTTGATGAATCTATTCTTAATTGTCTATGAATATAACCAGAATTTATAACATCCTGATAAAATTCTTTTTTCAATCTTTCACCCCCTCTATGACTAACAATCCAGCTCCTTTTAAGCCAATCGTTTCAACATCTTGTTGACATGGCTGGATACCCTCTTTAATAAATCTCATTGTCTGAGGATTTAAATATGTTTTGATGTGTTGAATAAACCATTCATTACCACCAATACTTCCACCTAAAACAATTGCTTGAGGATCGCAGACTCTTACTAAATTCATAATTGTTGCACTAACTGCCTGAAAAGCACGATTTAATATGAATTCACATAACTCATCGTGTTGATCATAACCACGAAACAATTCTAAAGCTGATATACGTTGATTCTTTACTGGTTTTTTGATACATGAATTTGGATATTGATCAATGACATCCATAGTACAGTTATGAAGTCCAAGTCCAGAAGCTAATGTTTCAACACATCCATGATTTCCACAAATACAAGGTACTTGGCTATTCATATCCACACACATGTGACCTATTTCTCCAGCATCAAAATGTGCTCCTTCTAAAATTTTTCCATCAACAACTAATCTTGCAGCAATGCCTGTTCCAATATTCATATAGATAAAATGATTATAGTTTTTCCCAATTCCATATCTTTGTTCTGATAATGTTGCACAATAAACATCATTTCCTATAAAACATGGCAACTGAAATTCTTTCTCAATCAAATCTTTAACGAATATTGATTCTGATAGTTCTGGATGAATTTCGATCCACTCACCACTTTGTCTATTGACTCTACCTACAAGACCTATTCCAATGCCTTTCAAATGACCTGATAATGAGGTTGTATGAAAGAAATCATGTAAACTTTCCACAATACATTGAACTGCCATTTTTTGTGAAGTTACATTTGAGGGATAAAGCTTTTTGGAAAGAACTTCCCCATCTAACGTGAGTTCTCCAATCAAAATCTTTGTTCCACCCAAATCAACCCCTATAACTGTTTCCATGGGCCTCCTTTCTATTTGGTAACGTTACCAAATTAAATTAAAAATAAATTTTCTCTATTTTCTATCATTTTTTTCGAGTGTAACCCTCATAGAAAATGAGATTTCCTTCATTTTTTTTATAAACATCGATGTATTTCGGATTACATTTTCAGTATATTCCATAAAGAAAGCGTTGTCAATACTTAAAACTAATTTTTGGTAACGTTACCAAAAATAGCTTGATTTTTATATTTGAGTAGTATACACTATATTTGTAACGAAAGAGGTGAATATAAAATGTCAAAAAAAGCTGTTACAATTAAAGAAATAGCTAAATATTGTGGTGTTTCAGTGTCAACAGTTTCTCGTGTTATTAATAATAATCCATCTGTCAATCCAGAAAAACGTAGAAAAATACAAGATGCCATTGAACAATTAGGTTTTCAACCAAGCATGCTTGCACGTGGGATGGTTTCTAATGAGACGAGAACCTTTGCAGTTGTTGTTCCGGATATTACCAATCCATACTTTACATCTTTAATATATGAAATTGAACATCATTGTAAAGAACAAGGATATTCATTATTGCTTGTAAATACAATGTCGGCAGGAAAAAATAAAGATGCAGAATCGTGCATATATGAAATTGATCAGTTTAAAAAATTAAAGGAAAAACAAGTTGATGGCGTTATTGTTTTAGGTGGTGAAATTGATAAGATGGATGTTGATGCCAGATATATCAAAACACTCAATCAGTTAAATAAACAAATGCCTATTCTGATTGTCAGTCAAAAAGAAGAGGATTGTGACTGCACCTTCATTGAAAGAAATCAAGAAAAAGGGGTTATTGCTTTAACGCAACATTTACTAGCACTTGGACATCGAGATATCGCGTTTCTTGGTGGTGAACCAGGTGTTAAAATTACTGAAACGCGTTTAGCCGCCTTTAAAAGCACACTTTCTATCTATACTCAAATCAATGAAAAACATATTATCCTGACTGACTATTATACCAAAGATGGATATAATGCAATGCGCCAATTAATAGCACAAGATGAACCATTACCAACTGCAGTTATTGCGATCAACGATAATGTTGCAATGGGGGCTATTCGCGCTCTTGCTGATGCTGGTTTAGAATGTCCAAGAGATATAAAAGTTGTAAGCTGTGATTATTTTAATAACAGCGAATTTAATATCCCTAGATTAACGACAATTGATCAGCATAATGAATTCTTAGGTGAATTCATTGTTAAAAAGCTCATTGCGCTTGTTCAAGGAGAAAATACAACACTTGAATTCCATCATGAACCTGAATTAATGATTAGAGAATCATGTGGAACTTATATGGAGAAAAACAATGGATAAGTATTTAATATGTAGTGATATCGATGGAACATTAATGTCCAGTAAACAAAAAATATCTCAACAGACAATAAACTATATTCAGAAATTACAAAAACAAGGGCATCTCTTTTTTGTTGCGACTGGCAGAATGTATTTGTCAGCCCAAAAAACTGCTCAAATGATTAGCCCTGAAACAGGTATTATTGCTTCAAATGGAGGCATTTATTCATTACAGGAAAATATGACAACTCATACATTTGATAGAGATGCTTTACAATTTGTTTATCAGCAATCTTTAAAAAAGCAGCTACCACTATTCCTTTTTACCAGTCAAGCAATATATTATAGCTTATTTTTACCTGATTATTTTCAAAATGATACAGACAAAGGAAGAGTTGATAGTGGAAAACAAGAAAGTTATATAAAAATTAGGGATTTAAGAGATTTGATAAATCATAAAGATGAATATATAAGTGCTATCATTATTGAAGAAAAACGTTTAGATGAATTAAAACAATTTAAAGATGAACTCATGAAACAAAAACATCTTTCTATCTCTTCATCATTTTTTAACAATATTGAAATTATGCCACATGGTATCTCTAAAGCAACCGCTATTCAGGATATCCAAAAACATTATCAAATACCTGTTGAACACACTATTACTTTTGGTGATGGATGTAATGATATTGATATGTTTCATGTATCAAAATATAGTGTAGCTATGAGTAATGCTCATGAGGACGTCAAAAAGGAAGCTCAATATCAGACACAATCAAATGATGAAGATGGTGTTTATCTATTTTTAAAAAATTTTTTTGAAGGAGAATAAGATATGGAAACAAAACCAACAATGTTAAGCTATATTTATCAAGAGCAGGATACAATGTTAAAGATTTTAAATCAATATCCACATAATGTTGAACCCACAACGTCGTTTATCAAAAACAATGATACAGAATGGTTAATTTTAGGGACTGGATCAAGTATTAATGCGGCTAGAAGTGCCAAATACTATATTGAAAAACAAGCAAAAGTTAGAATTGATATTCAAGAACCTTACAACTATTGTAATTATGAAACAATCAATCCACATTTACAATTGGTATTAGGTATTTCTCAAAGCGGTCAAAGCACTTCAACAATTGAAGCATTAGAACGTATTCAAAAACAATCAAAAATCATGACCATTGCTGTAACAAGTATTCCAGACAGTGAAATCACGCAGTCAACACATGCAACTTTAGATATTGGTTGTGGTCGTGAACGTGTTGGTTATGTGACGCTTGGTTTTACAGCAACCGTTCTCACATTAATGTTATTAGGACTACGATTAGGAGTCAAAAAAGGACTAATCACGCCAGAGAATGAAGCTCAAGAAATTGAACATCTTAAAAAAGAAACTTTAAAAATTTCATCAATCATTCAAAAAACAGAGACATTTGTTGAAAAGAATATCAATGATTTTAAAGATGCATTTCGTATTACAGGAGTCGCTTTTGGTTCATTGGTGGGAACAATTAAAGAATTTGAAACAAAGTTCTGTGAGACTGTTCGTGTCCCTACAACTGGATATGATTTAGAAGCTTATATGCATGGTCCTTATCTTGAAGTCAACAAAGAACATCGTATTTTCTTTGTTGAAACACCTAGTCCAAGACTTCATAAATTGCATTTGTTGAAACAATATGAATCTCAACATTGTTCGCATGTTTTTACAATAACAACAGAATCAACATCAGAAAACGATTATACTTTAGCCCTAGATATTGATTTAGATGAATACTTAGCTCCTTATCTTATGGTAATACCATTTCAAATCATGGCATGGTATATTGCTAAAAGTAAAGGGATTGATTTAACCCATAGAATTTATACTGATTTCTCACAAGCTGTCAATAGTAAAACACAAGTTCAAGATTATGTTTAAAGTACTGATTTCTTTCAGTGCTTTTTCTATTTAACTATCTCAAATTTACCTTTTCTTCTATCACACATTTTTGATAAATTTATGAAATATTAAGAAATTATTTATACATTTGATATGTTATAATGGCATAATGTGAATACGAGGTGACGAAAATGAGAAAACGAAGACAATTAAAAAAGAAACCCTTTATTTTTATGCTCATCATTCTATTGGCTGTTGGAATAGGATCTTTTTATGTATCTACATCCTATAATGATATTGAAGAATATCAAGTTGATAATCTTTCAATCCAACATCAGTTTTTAACTGTCAATCCTTATTCACGTAGTGGAAAAACATTACGAAGAGTCAATGGCATCGTTATTCATTATACTGCTAACCCAGGCTCTACCGCTCAAAATAATAGAGATTACTTTGAAAATCTTAAAAACACAAAAACAACTTCTGCTTCAAGTCATTTCATTATTGGCTTAAATGGTGAAGTGATTCAATGTATTCCTTTGAATGAAGTGGCTTACGCTTCTAATAATCGTAATCGAGATACCATTGCTATTGAATGTTGCCATCCTGATGAAAGTGGTCAATTCAATGAAGAAACTTATCAATCCTTGCAAATTCTTGTACGTTCACTTATGAATACTTATCATCTTACAAGCAACGATGTGATAAGACATTATGACATTACTGGTAAAATATGCCCTAAGTATTTTGTCGATCATGAAGATAAATGGCAGGAGTTTTTAAATACATTATAAAAAGAATTCATGAAGAGAATATCTCTTTTTGAATTCTTTTTTATGGGGTATGCCCTTTTAGCATTTCTTCTAGCTCCTTTTGTCCTGCTTCACTCAATAGTGAATCATAATGAAATAAAGAAAATCCTTTATATCCATTTTCATATAAAAGCTGAATTTGTGAAGAAATATTATCACTTCTTTGTGCCCAGCCATAATCCTCATCAACAACATCTCCAGCACGATATAAAGCCAACCCGGCATATAACATCACACCCTGTCTTCTTGGCAAATCAGCAAATTGCTTACAACGATCAGTAAACATCGTTGTTTTTTGATCCTCTCCATACTGATCACTCCAATAAATTTGTGGCATCAGATAGTCTATGAATCCTTCTTCTTTGAGCCATGTATCAATATCCGCTCCATCACTTAAACAATTTTCATAATTCCCTTGAGGACTAATGCCAAAGACAACATTTTCATCAATAGCCTTAATACTTTGATAAACATCTTGAATTAACATATTGACATTATCTAAACGCTGATTTTGCGTTGTGCCATCATGTGTCCCTGGCACATAAAAATAATCATCAAATTGAATGCCATCAACATCATAATTTTGAACAATTTCCTCAACACCATCCACAATATAATCTCTCACAGATTGACTTCCTGGATTTAAGATATATTGATATGTGGCATATCCAATTGTTTGGGTAGAATCTTCTAACCATGCATGATGTGGTGAATCATTCAAAAACTGCTCAAAGCTTTCCTGATTTAAAGAAATACGATAAGGATTAACCCATGCTTCAATAGACATACCTTGTTGATGTGCAATTTCTACCATC
This sequence comes from Massilimicrobiota sp. mt181, assembly GCF_055420065.1. Classification (NCBI taxonomy): domain Bacteria; kingdom Bacillati; phylum Bacillota; class Erysipelotrichia; order Erysipelotrichales; family Erysipelotrichaceae; genus Massiliimicrobium; species Massilimicrobiota sp. mt181. Next base: position 12,238 of record NZ_JBVAYN010000010.1, on the reverse strand, counting down.
ACTTCTAAAGGATCAAAAGATAATGATTCCTGATGTGTAATGACTCTTGAAAGAGGAAAGAGTTCTGATTCATACAAAGCATCACTAAAAGCACGAGCTTGAACAATAATTGTATTGATTTTATATGTTTTTACATTTTCTATGGCCTGTTTAAAATCTTCTTGAAAGGCTTCTTTTGACTCGTATGAAAATTTTTCTAAGTTTCCATACGAAAACCAGACAGCTCTTTTATCAAATGATGATAAAGAACATGGGGGATGTGGAAGAAATATATAAATGAGAAGGCATATACATAATAAAATAAGAATCACAATGAAACTATGCTTTTTCTTTTTCATGAAACCACCCCATTGATTATATTCAAAAATATTATTTTAAATCCTCTGCTGTCGTAATTTTTATGTTTTCATAATCTCCTAAAACAACATAAACTTTTTGATTGGTAAATTGTTCTACCATTTGAGCATCATCAGTCGCTAAATAATGCTCTTGTATAGCTTTGGTATAAGCATTTAAGATTAGCTCTGTATGAAAAGCCTGTGGTGTCTGTGCCTGCATAAGTTCCTGCCTATTTAATGTTTCTACAACAACACCATCAACAACTCTTTTAATCGTATCTTTACATGGAACCATTAGCAGACATGCTGAATGCGTTTTTAAACATGTCAGTAAATCATCAATCTGTTGCTTTTTTAAATATGGCCTTGCTCCATCATGAATCAAAACATTTTCACATGTCACACGCTGTAGTCCTGCAAAAACACTATCTTGTCTTTCTTTTCCCCCATCAACAAATTCTATGCGTTGATCACTGCAAAGTTGTTTAAATTCTTCTCTTTCTTCAGGTCTTGTCACAACAATTATCTGTTGACAACGTGAATCTTCTATAAATATTTCTAAAGTCATCTCATAAACAGTTTTTCCATGAAAGGCATATAACATTTTATTATAATTTAACCCTGTTCTTTTTCCTTTTCCAGCACATAAAACAATAACACTATACATTTTCCTTCACCCTTTCATGATGATTTTTATAATCCAACATTTTTTTCATTAAATAATTGATACAAATATGCATCTGCAATCTTGTGTCTAAATTATAACCTTCCTCTTCTTCAGAAGCACACATTAAGACATAGTCCGCTAAATTCTTCATTTGACTTTTTTGTCCTTGTGTTATCAGTAACACTTTCCCATGACTCACTTTTGCATTTTTTATGATATCTAAAATCTGTTGTGTATTTCCATCTCTAGAAAAAGCAATTAAAAGATCATTTGAACTTAATTGACTTGCTTCTAAAAAAGCAATCCAGGGATCTTCTGGAAAACTGACTTTTTTACCCATTAAGCTTAATTTGGTTGCTAAAATTTTTGCGATATTATTATTCAAACCGCTTGATGCAATCAAAAGAGAATGACTTTGATCTATACATTGTAATAGTGGTAACAAGTCAATATTTTTTAAGTAATTTAAAGTTTCTAAAAATTGTTCTTTCATCTGTTCTTCAATGTTATCTATGGATTGATTATGAATAAATGATTTTCTTTTATGATAGACTAAATCATAACTAAATTCTTTAAAAGACGGATATCCTAGTTTTTTAACCATTCGATAAATTGTTGTTGTAGATACATTTAACATATCGGCTAAATATTGAATTGTAATTGTTTTCTTATCTAAATCCATTTTTAGTATTTCTTGAAAACACTGGTTTTCTATATCACTTAAAACATCTACATTTTTCATAAATTGATCTAACAAAGCCATATTCTCACCCCACATTATGTAATATTGTAACAGATAATAGAAAAACAGGGAAGAATTATCCCTGTTTACTTGTATAATAATGTTATAAAATCTTGTGATGAAATATATGGAATTGTAATGCAATGCTGATGAATTTCTAGTTTTTTGATTTTTTCTTCTTTCACATTAGATAAATAACATGTTTGAACCTGTGATGGTACTCTTAAAACGATATCACTGACATCTTGAGAAGAACCATTCAGTAGTCTTACAACATTATATTGTCCATCTTCACTTTTTTTCATAGCCATCATTTCTACATGTTGATGCACTTCAAAAAAGCTTTCTTCCCATTTCAGATGCCCAGAATGAGATTCTAAATGATTCACATGTCTGAATTGTACTGGTGAATTATATATTTGTGTTCTTCTATATAAATCACCTTCATCCACGATTTGGAATGCTAATGCAAATTCATTTTCAACTCTCTTCAATATTTGTGAACTAGGTGCATCTAAACGATAACCAGATGATCTTCCAGGACGGATTTTTAAATCAGCTTTACCAAATTTACCAACACTTCTTAACAATGTTAATGCAATTTGTTGATCGTCAATAATCTCATATTCACAAGCTCCTTTTGTGATCAATGCTAATGAGGAATCAACAAGTCGTACAAACTTTTGCATTGTATATAAAGGTAAAACTTCTTCTGTTGCACCGTTTTCTAGACCTACCTGATTTAATATCTGATTATGTCTGATAGTATAACCAAAATGATCTTGTGATTGGTTATATGCTTGGCTATCAATATCTCTAATCATCGCTCTAAGACGGTGATCTTTTGCCTGGTTATCAATAATTGTTTTTACATCTATTTGCTGAGAATGCTTTTTTAATGAAATTATCACAGAAAAAGCAGATTGTACTGTTTCTTGACTACGATAATGATTCTGACATTCCTTTGGTGTTTCTAATAAATAAGAAAGACGATAAGCCACTTCTATTTCATTATCTTCAATACATTGAATATCAGGTTTTAAATTTCTTGTATCAATCACAATATCTTGATATGGTGGTGAGTAATTATATTCATCCCCATCATCTCCATTTTCTATGAAATAAAGAACATCTTGATAATTTATTTGATTCACTTTATCATAAACATCAATATGTCCTTGTGAATTAATAGATACTTGTAGATATTCATTTTCAAAAGTATTGTTTTGATGCTGTAAATCTGTTTGAATAGCTTCTTTTTGAAGTGTTTGATATGTTAATTTTAAAATTTTATAACCCATCGGCGGTAATAATGCAGCATCCAATTCGATTTGTACAGTATACTTTGTACCTTCTAAAACTTCCCCACCATCATGAAAATTAACAATACCATTATATGTTTCAATTTCCTGATTAATTTTTTCATGTGTTTGATGAATCACATAAGGTATAACTTGTCCTTGTTCATCATATAAAACAAAATCTTTTGATTTTAAAATCATACTCACAAATATACTGTCGTCTCTTTTATATGGTAAAGGATTATATAAAATCAATGCTTCTTCATCTTCTTTTAACGAAGAAAAATCAACATGATCTCTTAAATATCTTAGATTCATCCATAAAAGTTCATTTAATCCATGTCTTAAATTCAATAAACGATTTTCAACAGTTTGATTAATTGTATCTGGTGATGACGAATAAGCGGAATCATGGAATTGATTTTTGAAAATAATTTTCCAAAAATATGTCATTAATTCCTGATAATTTTGACCACCTAAATAAGATGTACAAACACTCCAAGGTTCAATCACTGTTGCCAGCATATTTTCATAGTATTTCATAGCATTTTTAATATCTATTCTCGTTGAAGAAATACCAGCATGAATACGCCCTAAAGCAGCAGATCTCGCTTCTCCTTGATAAACTTGAACATTTCTTTGATTTTTATTTAAAGATGCTTTGACTTCCTGCATATATTTTTCTGGATTTGACATTTCAATATCATATCCATCTTCATGAAGTTGCTGACGAATCGATTCAATGGCTTGAGGTATATGGTTTTTAGGAACAGCATAATCACTTCCTCCCATAAATAGAATCTGCTCATCTTTAAATCTATCTTTTGTTTTATCAATAGTCTCACAGATATCTTCATATGCTTTTTGGGCATCTAAAGGTAAATAACGATAATATCCATATCCTAATGGAAAATGTACAGTTAAAAGTGTATCACCATTAGGTGCCTGCCACTTAAAAATGCTATCATTAATATTTTCGTAATCAAATCCACGCCATGCAAAAATACCATCAAACCCAAATTTATGAAATAATTGAGGTGTTTTTTCAATTTGTCCAAAAGCATCTGGAATCCATCCGACATTCATACAATGTCCCATACTTTCAGCAATACGACTACCTATCAAAAGATTTCTTATTAATGATTCTCCACTAGCCAAAAACATATCTGGCTGTGTATACCATGGGCCAATAAACAAGCGTCCCTGAGACACATACTTTTGAATATAAGGTTTTCTATCAGGACGCAGCTCTAGAAAATCTTCTAAAGCTGCTGTCTGTCCATCAAAAGTAAAATATTTATAATCTGGATTATTTTCCATAATAGATATAAGCTGTTCAAACAAATAAGTTAATTTGATTCTTGAAGCATCTGATGATCTTAACCATTCTCTATCCCAATGAGTATGAGAAATAAAATGTACTTTTTTCAATCAAATCCCCTACCCTTTTTGATTTTGTTTGATAACCATCTTTGCAAATGGTGCATATAATACCATATCAATAACAAATAAAATCATCATTAAAATAACTGGACTTAATGTAAAGGCACCAAGTACCCATGCATTAAAGAAGATAGGCTCTTGCCCTGAATTCAAAACAACCATTGGATTAACAAAATGCATACTAACTGCAAAGTAAGCAATAACTGCATTCACAACTGGTATAAATACAAATGGTATAAACATCATTGGATTTAAGACAATTGGTAATCCAAAAATAATTGGTTCATTAATATTAAAAATACCAGGAACTAATGACATTTTTGCAATTTCTTTTTCTGCTGATTTTTTAGGTGCTAAAATCAATAAAACAACAATTAATGCTAATGTTGATCCTGATCCACCTAACATTGCATAAATATTCGTAATTGTATTTGGAGCCACTTGTGTGATTGAATCAAAACTTTGTGTTTTCGCAAAAGTATCAATTTGTTCCATAAATAATGGTAACCAGATAGATGAAACAACTCCCCAAATAATTGAAAAACCATGTAATCCAAAGAACCATAATAATTGCATCAATAAAATAACAATAATAATTGCAGGTAGTCCTGTTCCCACATTAGATAATGGTGTCACAATAAATTGTGCAATAACTGCCTGTAATGATGTAAAACCACATAATACAACAATTTCTTTAACAATTGAGAAAATAATTAAAATAATTGAAATTGGAATTAAAGCTAAAAATGAATTTAATACTCCTGTTGGTACTGAATCAGGTAATTTAATTGTAAATTTAGATTGAACAAGTTTTGAATAAAGCCATGCTGTTGATAAACCAATTAATAAACCTGTAAACATTCCTTCATAGTTAAAGTAATTTAAAGCGAATCCTGATAAAGTTTCACTTTCTCCCATAACTTCCCAAGGGATTGTCGCAAAATAAGAAACTAATGCTAATAAAGAAGTCATTAACGGAACAACTTTATTATTCTTTTCTCTTAATCTTTGAGCATAGAAATATGCTGAAGATAATACAATAACAATTCCCATTAATCCCATTGCTACTGTTCCGACATTTCCTAAGACATTAATAAGACTTCCTAAGAATCCATCTAAGGAAACTCCCGCCTGTGTTAACCAATATTCTAATTGTGATTTGATTAAGCCACAGATTGAACCCACTACTGTAAAGGGAATTCCTAAAATAAATGCATCTTTAATAGATTGTAACAAATGATTACTCGCAACCATTTGTGAAAATGGTGTTAAATATTTTTCTAACACATTCATAAATTTATTCATATTTTTCCTCCTCCTATTGACTTTTTCATTATAAATAACAAGAAAAGTCTTTACCATTACAGAAAGAGTAAAAATTTTACTCTTTCATCAAAAAAAGAACTCATATCAACATTTCTTATATGAGTTCTTTCAAATACCAACATGAATCAGCTATTGATTTCCATTTCTATCAATGTATTATTTTTTCTTTATAAACATTTGCATACCATGTCCTGATAAATCATTAGGAATCTTCACAAAGCCTAAGCTTTCATAAAACTCTTCTTTTCCTTTTGCAGCAATTAACTGAATTGAGCAACGTTCATCACTTTGTAAATGACGATAAACATATTCTATCATCTGTTGAATGATTCTTGTTCCAATACCTTGTTTTTGATAAGACGGAATCACAGCCACATCACAAATCAGATAGTAAATACCATCACCTATCAATCTTCCCATCGCAATAGGTTGTTCACACTCTTTAACAACAATACTATAAACTGTCATATTTAAAGCCTGTTGTAGTTGCTGATCTGTAAACATTTTCCAGTGCACACTTTCTCTTATCGTTTTGATATCTTCAATATTTAATGTATTCTCTTCATATATGATCATTGTTCATATCTCCTTTTTACTTATTTTCAATAAAATCTTATAAGAACACCTTCAAAACCATAGCCATGATAACTAAAATAATGAGATAAATACAATTTTTCTGAGTAAACTCAGTAAAATAAGATGTTTTATATTCAGGATAAATACGTGCAATATATTTATATGATATTAATGAAGCCATAGAAGCAATCAAAGTTCCTAAACCACCAATATTCACACCAATCAATAAATCATAAACATTTTCTGTAAAGCCTGATAATAAGATGGCTGTTGGTACATTGGAAAATGCTTGTGAACAAATCACACTGACGATTATTTCATAACCGTTCACAATCTGATTTAAAAATTGGGCTATCATTTCTATATTCTTTAAGTTGCCTATAAAAATGAAGAAACCAACAAATGTTAATAATAATAAGTAATCTACTTTTAATATTGTCTTTTTGTCTATAAAAGCACATACAATACATATAATCGGCAACAAATAAAAAATATTTAAAAAATGTAAAACACTCAATAAACATAAAACAAATAAAAATAAATATATCCATAAATAAGTTATATTGGTATCTTCTTTTTGATAAATCTTGGGTGCCTCTATGTGTTGATTAGAGTCTTTTATAATATGTATCAGTAACAGTATCAACGATATAACAACAAATGGTAAAATCGTTATGATAAAATCAAGCAAAGACATATCAAAATAAGTATATAAGAAAAGGTTTTGTGGATTTCCAATAGGTGTACACATACTTCCTAAATTGGCTGCTAATGTCTGTAAAACAACAATATGTACCACTCTTTCTTCCATGTTTAATTTTTTTAAAACGACTATTGTTAATGGCACAAAAGTAATAAGTGCAACATCATTAGTAATAAACATACTTAAGAAGAAACATAATCCTACCAATAACATATCTAACTGTCTTGTCGATTTCATTTTCTTCATAAAAAAGATAGCCATCTGTTCGAAGAGTTTAATATTTTGTAAACCATTCACAATGACCATCAAACAAAATAATAATGCCAGTGTTGTATAATCAATATATCCTAAATAAGATAAAGATGGTTTAACAAAAAAGCATGATAGAATAGCCAAAATCCATGCAATCATTAATACTGTATCTTTTTTGATGATTCCCCATATTTTCTTCATCAATCTCACCTCATGAAATCCTATTTTAACATAAATGTTACAAGTATCAATCTCTTTTCATACAAAAAGTGCCAATTCAATGGCACTATGATCGATTTTTAGAAACCAGATATTTTTTCATTTCCTTCAACAAAGTTCTCGCACCTTGTTTTGTATCATAATCTTTTAAAATATCTTCAACCATGCTGTTGGTTAAAGGAACAGGTGTTTGGTTAAATAAGATTTGTTGGAGATGTTGTTTTTGTAATGTCTGATATTCTATGATTTCATCTATGCGATTTAAAAACTCTTTAGAAAAATAATCTTCAAGATATTGATGCGATGATAGTTTCTTTTTGAATCCAACAACGGATTGATTTTGTCTTGTCACATTTGAAGTCATCATGATAATTGTATCTTTAAAAGAAATGATATGATGGTGATTATCTTTAAGTATGCCTTCATCAAAAACTTGTAAAAATAAATGCATAACTTGAGGATGCGATTTTTCAATCTCATCTAATAATAAAACACTATCTGGATATAATATCATGTCATGAAATAAAGAAGATTGCTGGTCATAGCCTACATATCCTGGTGATGAACCAATGAGTTTATTTACGCTTGTCATATCGCTATATTCTGACATATCCAGCTTAATAAAATGCTTATGCATAATTTTTGCTAACAGTTTTGCCGTTTCTGTTTTTCCCACACCACTTGGTCCTGTCAATAAATAAACACCTCTAGGTTTATGAGCATGTGGATATTGGGATAATGATTCAAGCGATTCCACAAGCTGATGAATAGCTGCCTTTTGACCGATAATGTGCTGATTGAATTCGTTTTCCAGTTCATCATACGATGGCTGTTTCAAACTTGTCCCTGAAATCTCTTCAATGACTTTTTCTATATGTTCTTTTTGTAATATTTCACTATGCTGAAAGGTGGCTTTCACACAGGCCAGATCTAAAACATCTATTGCTTTATCTGGGAAAACACGTGTGAGAAGATATTGCTCACAATAATTAATAATATCTTCAATACGTTCATCTGGTATTTGAATATGATGATAGTTCTCGTACTGTTTTTTTAAACCTAATAAAATATCTTTCGTTTCATCTTTTGTATTTTCATTAAGTTTAATAATGGAAAAGCGTCTATTCATAGCCTGATCTTTTTCAAAATATTTATAATATTCCTCAATCGTTGTTGCTCCAATAAGAGTGAGATCTTTTCTTGCTAAAAATGGTTTTAAGATATTAGAAGCATCAATGGCTCCTTCTGCTCCTCCAGCACCAATTAAATTATGAATCTCATCAATAAATAATATAGCATCCTTAGCCTGAATAACCTGATCTATAATTTTTTTAAACTTCTCTTCAAATTCACCACGATATTTTGTTCCTGCTACAATACCTGATAAGCTCAATTCATAAATCACTTTATTTTGTAAAAGCTGAGGCACTTCCTTATGATTAATTTTGTATGCCAGCTTTTCTACCAAAGCTGTTTTTCCTACACCAGCCTTTCCTATTAATAAAACATTATTTTTCTCTTTTTTACAAAGGGTTAGAAATAATTGTTCTAACTCTTGTTCTCTTCCAATCATCAAACGATTTTCTTTTTGCACAAGCTTATTAAAATTCACTAATTCATGAATTTTATCTAATTCATTGAGTAAAGATTTTTCTTCATCTAAAGTCTTTTTGATTTCATCAAAAGAAACATGATATTTATTTAATAATTCTACAGCTACACTCTCCTGTTGTGATAACAAAGCCATACATAATGTATTTAATGTCACTTTGGCTTCCTTTTTTTGATGTGCCAATGTCATCGCATCATTTAAAATTTTTTTGACAACATCACTATATTCCATATAAAAAGGTTGAATATCCTTCTCACCAAACAACCTTACAATATCTTTATATATGACTTCATCATCAACCTGATATGTTTTCAACATCTTTGTTAAAGGGATATCCTTCATTTTTAACAATGATAATAAAAGATGTTCACTTCCTACATTGCTATGACCTAAATCAAACGCTATACTTTCAGCTATGACAATCGCTTTTTGCGCTTGCTCATGAAATTGTGTAAGCATATGACACCTCTTTTCCTTTCTATCATATGAACTCTATTTGAAATTATTAACGTTTTCTTTATATTTAATCAAATTATTGATTTGCATTATTTACCAATATACTCAATCTTTATCTTCATCAAAAAAAGAATTACAACAATTCATTTGTCATAATTCTTTATCAACACTATTCACTTTTGACATTTTCTCTTAGCTGTCCATAAACAACATATCGGTTTTCAGTCCCACTATAACAAGTACTTAACATAATCATATTCGTCTGTTCTTCACTTACATTCTGATAAACAGAAGCTTGACTTTTGACCTGATTCATATAAGAAGAATAATCTATACCTTTTTGATATAAATCACTTGTTGCTTCAATAATTGTTGAAGCGACAGCCTGATAAACATTAATACTTCCATCAGGTAAATAGATATAAATATTTTGATGTTCATCAAAATAGTCTTTTTCTACAAAATATCTTAAATCATGAAAACGTGAGCCATTCTTCATATTATGTCCATATATGATAGTATTATCATCACTAAAATCTCTTGAATTTATTTCATCAATAAATAAATTACCCGCTGTATTAGATTTCATATATAAGTCCGTACGCAAATAAGTATCATTATTCTCGCCTTTTAATATAGGCTCATCTATTTGAGTCCCCGGAATATATAACCATCCAATCACATCAGAATTAATGTTTTGAAGTTCTGTAAAGTTAATCACACGATGAAGAGGATCTTCAACCTCTTCTTCAGGTTCTTCAACATATTTTGTAATAAGTTCTTCACTTTCTTTTTCAATTGTATAATAATTATAAAAGATTTTTCCTAATTGAAAAGCTGAAAACAGAAAAACACAGACACATACAAAAAGTAATAATCTTCTAATATTCTTTTTCATTAAACATTAAACTTGAAGAACATAATATCACCATCATGCCCTACATATTGTTTTCCTTCCTGACGAATTTTTCCAGCCTCTCTTAAAGCATGTTCACTCCCATATTCCATTAAATCATCAAAACTATATGTTTCTGCTTTGATAAATCCTTTTTGGAAATCTGTATGAATAATACCAGCCATTTCTGGTGCTAACATTCCCTTTTTAAAAGTCCATGCTCTGACTTCATCAGCACCAACAGTAAAGAAAGTATTTAAACCAAGCAAAGCATAAGCTTCTTTAATTAACTTATCCAAACCACTTTCATCAATACCTAAATCATCTAAGAACATTTGTTTTTCCTCTTTATCAAGTCCAACAAGTTCACTTTCAATTTTGGCGCAGATTGGTACAACATCACAATTTTCTTTTTGAGCATATTCCTTAAGTTCTACATAATAAGGATTACTATCTGGATTTTCTAAATCTTCTTCTCCAAGATTAGCCACATAGATGAGTGGCTTCATTGTTAATAATGTATACTGTTTGACAATATCCATCTCTTCCTTAGAGAAAGTCATCACTCTTGCAGGTTTTCCTGCTTCCAAAGTTTCCTTTAATGGCGTTAAAACATCCATTTCAGCTTTTGCTTCTTTATCCCCAGATTTAGCTTTCTTTTCAATTTTTCCAATACGCTTTTCCACAGTCTCTAAATCTGCAAAAATCAATTCTAAATTGATTGTTTCAACATCACGAACTGGATTCACATCTCCATCAACATGAGTAATGTCCTTATCTCTAAAACAACGAACAACTTCACAAATTGCATCTGTTTCACGAATATTAGCTAAAAATTTATTTCCTAAACCTTCGCCACGGCTTGCCCCTTTAACAAGTCCTGCAATATCTGTAAATTCAAATGTCGTTGGAATTGTCTTTTTAGGATTAAAAATCTTTGTTAGTTCATCTAATCGATAATCAGGTACTTCTACAACTCCCACATTAGGATCAATAGTCGCAAATGGATAATTGGCAGCTTCGACCTGTGCGTTTGTTATTGCATTAAATAATGTTGACTTACCTACATTAGGAAGTCCTACAATCCCGGCTGTTAATGCCATTTTTTCATCACTCCTTAACTCCATTCCATTTTAACCAAAAATAATCAAAAAGGCAATCTTAATATATAAAATACACATCTTTTCCAAAACATAGTGATACTCTATGGATAAGGAGGAAGATATGATGATTATCACAACAACACCTTCTATTGAAGGTAAAGAAATTATTGAATATAAAGGAATTGTCTTTGGTGAAGTCATTTCAGGTGTCAACTTTTTAAAAGACTTTACAGCTGGTTTATCTAACTTTTTTGGTGGAAGATCTTCAACATATGAAAATGAACTTTTACAAGCGAGAGAAGATGCCCTTCGTGAACTAGAAGAACGTGCTATCCAAAAAGGGGCCAACGCAGTTGTGGGAATTGATGTGGATTATGAAGTTTTAGGAGCAGATAATGGCATGTTGATGGTGACTGTCTCTGGAACAGCAGTTGTCGTTAAATAAAAAAAAGTGGTTAACCCACTTTGTTATCAGTATTGAAATTTATTATGTGGAGAGAAACTCTGATAACCGATTCTAATATAATCTTATTTTGCTAAATCCACAAGTCAAATTATCTAAAATTTACTTTAAAAATATGTAAAGCAGGGATTTCTCCCTGCTC